>DATHBQ010000125.1:0-13883 GCA_035296105.1 Propionibacteriaceae bacterium
ATCAGTGGCCGCCTGCAGTGTCATGGCCCGCACTCTAGGGCTGCGGCACCCGTGGCGGCATCACCAGCCGCTGGAGCACGGCCGGGACCGCAGCTCGGCGACGTAGTCGTCCGGCGCTCCCGCGGCCTCGGCGGCGTCGGCCAGCACGCCCAGGGTCAGGGCGCTCGGTGTGCCGCCCTCGAAGTCGTTGAGCACGTAGGTCCAGGCGGTCTGCTCACCGTCCAGGGTGGCGACCCGGACCCGCACCTTGCGGTACAGGCCCGTGGTGGCGCTCTCCCACTGGTCCAGCGCTCCCTCGTCGGTCGAGGTCACGTCGTAGAGGGCGACGAAGACCTGGGCTCCGGGCTCCTCGACCACCGTGGGCAGGGCTCCGTCCCACCCCTCGCCGCCGAAGGTGAGCCGCCATCCGGCGAGCCATCCGGTGCCGCGCTGGGGCGAGTGCGGGCAGCGGAGGGCCATCTGGTGAGGGTCCAGATTGCTCCCGTACGCCGCGTACAGCACGACGGGAGGCTATCGGGTCCGACCCCCTTCGGCTAGGTGGAACAATCGTGCTCGTGACCCGGGTCGTGATCATCGGTGGTGGGCCCGGGGGCTACGAGGCCGCCCTGGTCGGCAGCCAGCTCGGCGGCGAGGTCACCTTGATCGACACCGACGGCCTCGGCGGCTCGGCGGTGCTCACCGACTGCGTGCCCTCCAAGACCCTGGTGGCCACCGCCGAGGTGATGACTCAGGTGCACGACGCCGACGAGCTGGGACTGCGGTTCGGCGACGACGAGCAGGCCGACGCCGAGGCGGTGGTCCGGGTGGACCTGGGTGCGGTCAACCGCCGGGTCCTCGACCTGGCCCGTCAGCAGTCGACGGACATCTGCGACCGGGTGCAGCGGGAGAACGTGGACCTCGTCGTCGGCCGGGGCCGACTGGACGGGCCGGAGCGGGTGGTCGCCGAGACCGCCGACGGAGAGCGGACCCTCGACGCCGAGATGGTCCTGGTCGCGACCGGGGCGAGCCCGCGTGAGCTGCCCGAGGCGAAGCCGGACGGCGAGCGGATCCTCACCTGGACCCAGGTCTACGGGCTCCGCGAGCTCCCCGAGAAGCTGATCGTGGTCGGATCGGGCGTCACCGGCGCGGAGTTCGCCAGCGCCTACCACGCCCTGGGCGCGGAAGTGGTGCTGGTCTCCTCCCGCGACCGCGTGCTGCCGACCGAGGACGCCGACGCCGCGCAGGTGCTGGAGGACGTGTTCGCCCGCCGGGGCCTGACGGTCCTCGGCCGCTCCCGCGCCCAGGCGGTCACCCGGGACGGCGACGGCGTGACGGTGACCCTGACCGACGGCAGCACCGTCTCCGGCTCGCACTGCCTGCTGGCGGTGGGATCCGTGCCGAACACCGCCGATATGGGGCTGGAGGAGGCCGGCGTCACGCTGGACCGTGGTGGCTTCATCGAGGTCGACCGGGTCTCCCGGACCTCGGCCCGCGGCGTGTACGCGGCGGGGGACTGCACCGGAGTGCTGATGCTCGCCTCCGTGGCGGCCATGCAGGGCCGGATCGCCATGTGGCACACCCTGGGGGATGCCGTGTCGCCGCTGGACCTCAAGACGGTGTCGTCCAACGTGTTCACCGCCCCGGAGATCGCGACCGTGGGGGTGACCCAGGCCCAGGTCGACTCGGGCGAGGTGCAGGCGCGGGCTCTCACCCTGCCACTGAAGGGCAACGCCCGGGCCAAGATGCAGGGGCTGGTCGACGGGTTCGTCAAGATCTTCTGCCGTCCGGTGACCGGGATCGTGATCGGCGGCGTGGTGGTGGCGCCCCGGGCGAGCGAGCTGATCTACCCGCTGGCCGTCGCGGTGGCCCAGCGGCTGACCGTTGACCAGGTCTCGGGCTCGTTCACCGTCTACCCGTCGCTGACCGGCTCCCTAGCCGAGGCGGCCCGGCGGCTGCACATCAGCTAGCCCCGCGACGGTTCGCGCCAGTTGGGCGTCCTGGCGCCCGACAGAGGGGGCGCATGAACGGGGAAAGGGCGCAAGGGCGCGTTGTCCGCCTCGGTAGATTCGCTGGCGTGACGGTGGCGTCGGAGACCGATCGGGTGGCGGCGGCGGCTGACCTGCTGCGCGGCCGGACCTGGGTTGCGCTGACCGGTGCCGGAATCTCCACCGACTCCGGCATCCCGGACTACCGGGGGCCGACCTCGGTGCGGGCCACGCCGATGCAGTTCAGCGAGTTCACCGGCTCGGCGGAGGCGCAGCGCCGCTACTGGGCCCGGTCCTACCAGGGCTGGCGCCGGATCGGGCAGGCCCAGCCGAACGCGGGACACCGGGCGCTCGCCGCGCTGGAGCGACCCGGCCGCCTGACCGGCATCGTCACCCAGAACGTGGACGGCCTGCACCAGGCCGCTGGCAGCCGTTCGGTCATCAACCTGCACGGCGACATCGCCATGGTGGTGTGTCTGGATTGTGGCGCGAGGACATCGCGGCTGGAGACGCAGCGCCGGCTGGCGGCGCTCAACCCCGACGTGCCGCCGCCCACCCGACTCGAGCATGCCGAGCTTCGACCCGACGGCGACGCCGTGGTGGAGAGCTGGTCGGATTTCGTGCTGGCCGACTGCACCGAGTGCGGCGGTCGGCTGAAGCCGGACGTCGTCTTCTTCGGTGAGTCGGTGCCCCGCGACCGGGTGGACCAGGCCTACGCGTCCGTCGACGCCGCCGACGTGCTGGTGGTGCTGGGCTCGTCGCTGACCGTGATGTCCGGGCTGCGCTTCGTCCGGCACAGCGCCAAGGCCGGGCGCCCGGTGGTGATCATCACCCGGGGCCCGACCCGTGGAGACGAGCTGGCCACGGTGAAGCTCGAGGCCGGCTGCTCGGAGACGCTGGCGGCTCTGGTCGCCGCCATCGGCTAGCGGATCGGCTTACTCTCCGAAGCCGCCGAAGTCGAAGCCGCCACCGTCGCCGCCGAACCAACCGCCACCGTCGCCGCCGCCGTCGAACCAGCCGCCGCCGTCGCCGCCGGCATCGCCGCCCACATCGCCGCCGGCGTCGCCACCGAAGTCACCGCCGCCGTCCATGCCCGCGGTCATTGCACCCATCGCGAACATGTTGCCCATGCCGCTGAACAGCAGGCTGCCGATCAACATGCCGGAGAGCATGTCGGAGCCGCTCCACCGGTTGTAGTAGCCCTGGGCCCACGGCGCGTACGCCGGGCCGCCCTCCCAGTAGGGCACCCGCTGAGCACCCCGCTGGACGGTCCGGATGTAGGGGTCGGCGCCGGCGAGCACGCGCTCGGCGTCGGCCGGGCAGGCCGGCACGTCGCGGGCGACACCCCCGGGCGGGGCCCAGGAGACGTTCTGCGACGACGGGCCGTGCGCCGGGTTGAAGAAACAGGGCGGGCGCTTCGCGGGCAGCGGCTCGCCGGCGACCCGCGCCTTGACGCAGGCGATCGCGTAGCGGCCATCCTCGAGGATCTCGGTGACGTGCTTGATCTCCTCGGGCCGGGTAACCGCGTCAAGTGAGGTCTTGGCGTTGTCGTAGGCATCCAGGGCGCGCTGGTAGTCCTGCTGCATCGGCTCGTTCAAGGGGTGCCCGGCGACATCCGCGTCAAGCCGCTGCAGCTCCTCGCCGAAGGTCGTGACATCCTCGTCGGCGGCCTTCTTGGAAGTGCTGAGCTGCGACTCCAGTGCCGCCTGCGCCTCGGCCTGCCGCCGGTTGATGGCGGTCCGCCGATAGAGACCGACCCCCGCGAGTACTACGGCCACGATGACCAGTAGCACGATCAGTTCACCCATATGTCCCAGTCTGCCTTCACGCCACAACTAACCCCTAGCCGGACCGGGGTTCTTACCCACCTTTTACATCGGCCAGGGCTCCCGATCGTGGGCATCAGTATCAGCGTCGGCACCGCTCCCGGTATTCCGTCAGCCGTCGACGATCAGGCACAGGGTGGAGCCGCTGGTGACGGTCGCTCCGACCTCGGCGCTGAGGCCCTTCACGGTGCCCGTCCGGTGGGCGGTAAGCGGCTGCTCCATCTTCATCGCCTCCAGCACCACGACCAGGTCGCCGGCCTGCACCGCGTCTCCGTCAGCGACAGCGACCTTGACGATCGTGCCCTGCATCGGTGAGGTGAGCGCCTCGCCGGACGGTGCCTTGGCCCCGCTCGTGGTGCCGCCTCCCCGGCGGGCCGGTCGGGCCGGCTTGGCCGCGGCGGCCGTGCCGTTGCCCGCGCCCAGCGCGGCCGGCAGGACGACCTCCAGCCGCTTGCCGTTGACCTCGACCACGACCTTCGACTTGGCGGCCGGCTCCGCGCCGGCCTCGGTGGGTCCGGCGTACGGGGCGATCTCGGTGGCGAACTCGGTCTCGATCCAGCGGGTGTGCACCCCGAAGCTGCCGTCGGACGCGACGAATGCGGGGTCGTCCAGCACGGCCCGGTGGAAGGGCAGCACGGTGGGCATGCCCTCGATCTCCAGCTCTCGCAGCGCGCGGCGGGCCCGGGCCAGGGCCTGGGTCCGGTCGGCGCCGGTGACGATGATCTTGGCCACCAGGGAGTCGAAGCTGCCCGGCACCGTCATCCCGGTCCGGTAGCCCTCGTCCACGCGGACGCCCGGTCCGGAGGGCGGCTGCCAGGCGGTGAGCGTGCCGGGCGCCGGCATGAAGTTCCGCCCGGCATCCTCGGCGTTGATCCGGAACTCGATCGAGTGGCCGGTCACCGCCGGGTCCGGGTAGCCCAGCGCCTCCCCATCGGCGATCCGGAACATCTCCCGAACCAGGTCGATGCCCGTCACCTCCTCGGTGACCGGGTGCTCGACCTGAAGCCGGGTGTTGACCTCGAGGAAGCTGATCGTCCCGTCGGGCGCGACCAGGAACTCGCACGTCCCGGCCCCGACGTACCCGGCCTCGGCCAGGATCGCCTTGGAGGCGCCGTAGAGACGCTGCAGCTGATCGGCGGAGAGGAACGGGGCCGGGGCCTCCTCGACCAGCTTCTGGTGCCGCCGCTGCAGCGAGCAGTCGCGGGTGGAGACGACAACGACGTTGCCGTGGGTGTCAGCCAGGCACTGGGTCTCGACGTGCCGCGGCCGGTCCAGGTAGCGCTCGACGAAGCACTCGCCACGTCCGAACGCGGTGACCGCCTCCCGGGTGGCCGACTCGAACAGAGCCGGGATCTCCTCACGGGTCCGGGCCACCTTGAGCCCGCGGCCACCGCCCCCGTACGCGGCCTTGATCGCGATCGGCAGTCCGTGCTGGTCGGCGAAGGCCACCACCGCGTCGGCGTCGGCGACCGGGTCGGGCGTACCCGGAACCAGCGGGGCACCGACCTGCTGGGCGATGTGCCGGGCCCTGACCTTGTCGCCGAGGGCGTCGATGGCGGCCGGGGGCGGACCGACCCAGATCAGCCCGGCGTCGAGAACCGCCGAGGCGAAGGCGGCGTTCTCGGCCAGGAAGCCGTAGCCGGGGTGGACCGCGTTGGCCCCGCTCCGCGCGGCGACATCGAGGATCTTGGCGATGTCCAGATAGGTCTCGGCCGGGCTGGCCCCGCCCAGCGCGTACGCCTCGTCGGCCAGCGTGACGAAGAGCCCGTCGGCGTCGGGCTCGGCGTAGACGGCCACGCTCGGTAGTCCGGCGTCGGCCGCCGCCCGGATGATGCGGACAGCGATCTCCCCCCGGTTCGCGACCAGCACCTTGGCGATCCGCACGGGGCTCACTGTAGCGACACCGACGCCGGTGTGAACCGGACGCGGTCGCCGGGCCGGAGCTGGGCGGCATGGTCGGCGGCCCGGTCGGTCAGCACCGCGATCACCGGGTAGCCGCCGGTCACCGGATGGTCGGCCAGGAAGATCAGCGGCTCGCCGGAGGCCGGTACCTGCACGGCCCCCCGGACCAGCCCCTCGGACGGTAGCTCGTCCAGAACCCGCCGGGGCAGCGCGCCACCCTCCAGCCGGACCCCGACCCGGTTGCCGTCGGGGCTGACCGTCCAGGCCTCGTGCACCAGGTCGTGCCAGGCCTGGTCGAGGAACCAGTCCTGGCGCGGCCCCGGGGTGATGGCCAGCGTCTTCCGCGGCTGGTGCGGGGGAGCGAGGTCGACCCCGGGCAGTGGCGGACCGGGTGTGCCGACCGGCAGCGGGTCGCCCGGCCGCAGCGGTGCCGGTCCGAGGCCGGAGAGAAGGTCGGTCGCCCGGCTGCCCAGCACCGGCGCCACCGTGATGCCACCGCGTACCGCCAGATAGCTGCGGACCCCGTACGCGGGCGCCAGGACGGTCAGCCGGTCGCCCGGCGGCAGGGCGATGAGGCCGTTCGACGCCATGGGCCGGTCGTTGACCAGGATGGTGGTCGGCGCGCCGGTGACCGCGACCCAGTGGGTGGCGGTGGCCCGCACGGACAGACCGCCGAGGGTGATCTCGAGAGTGGCGTCGCTCTCGGAGTTGCCGACCAGCCGGTTGGCCAGCCGGTGTGCGGTGCGGTCGGCCGCCCCCGAGGGGGACACTCCGAGATGGGCCAGTCCCGGCCGGCCGAGGTCCTGGACGGTGGCCAGCGGCCCGGTCGCCTCGACGACGATCATCCGGCCACGAACCGGACCCGACCGCCGGGCCACAGCAGGGCCGGGGGGTCGCGCTCGAGGTCCCACAGCGTGGCGTCGGTACGACCGATCAGCTGCCAACCGCCCGGACCGGAGCGGGGGTAGACCCCGGAGAACGGGCCGGCCAACCCGACCGCCCCGGCCGGCACCGTGGTCCGTGGCCGGTCCCGGCGCGGCACCGCCAGCCGGTCGTGCTCTCCCACCAGGTAGCCGAAGCCCGGCGCGAAGCCGCAGAACGCGACGGTCCAGGCCTGCCCGGTGTGGGCGGCGACCACCTCCTCGACCCTCATCCCGGTGCGCTCGGCCACCGCGGAGAGGTCAGGGCCGGAGTAGTCAACCGGGAGGACGACCGGTTCCTGCTCGGCGGCGGCCGCTGCCTCGACCCCGGGCAGGGCGAGCAGGTCCTGGTGTTCCTGCACGGTGAGCGGCCGGTCCAGCCGGAGCAGCAGGGTCCGCGCGCCGGGGACGATCTCGGTCACGGCGTCGAAGCGCCGCTCGATCGCCGGACGCAGCCGCTGGGTCTCCGCGAGGTCCGCACACTCGAGCAGGACCGCGCCCGCGCCGTAGGGCAGCAGCCGCCGGGTCATCCGGCCTCGACGAAGGGGCGGATCGAGACTCCGGCGCCCTCCAGCGCGGCCCGGACGGCTCGGGCCATCGCGACCGCCCCCGGAGTGTCGCCATGGGTGCAGAACGACTCGGCCATTCCCTCCTGGGCGGCTCGGACCGCCCGCCGGGCGGCGTACTCCGGGTCGTGGATCAGTGCGTCGGGTCGGTCGCGGTCGGTCAGCCGACCGTCGGCGGTGTAGGTGCGGTCGACGAAGTACTCGGTGACCTGGCGGACCTTGCGCTCGCGGGCGATCCGCAGCAGGGCCGAGCCGCGGAGGCCGAGGATCGGCAGCTGCCGGTCGTAGGACCGCACCGCCTCCACGACCGCTCTGGCCTGTTCCTCATGGTCGACGCAGGCGTGGTAGAGCGCGCCGTGCGGCTTCACGTAGCGAACCCGGCCGCCGACCGTGCGGGCCAGGCCGTCGAGGGCACCGATCTGGTAGACCACCGCGGCGGTCAGGTCGGCCGCCGACATGTCGAGGAACCGCCGGCCGAAGCCGGCCAGATCCGGATATCCGACCTGCGCCCCGATCACCACCCCGCGAGCCACCGCCTTTCGGCAGACCTCGAGCAGGGTGGCCGGATCGCCGGCATGGAACCCGCAGGCGACGTTGGCGCTCGTCACCACCTGCAGCATCGCCTCGTCGTCGCCGAGCGTCCACCGGCCGTACGACTCGCCGAGGTCGGCGTTGAGGTCGATTGCCATAGCCCCATCCTGTCAAGGGCGCCGGTTCCGGGCCCGCCGCTGCCCGCCGATCTCCTGAACGGCGTCGAGCACGGTCGCGGCGGCCAGCGTCAGCGGCCCGGCGGCGTAGGCCACGGAGACGTGCCGAACGCCGGGTTCCCGGGCGAGCGGACGGACGACGAGCTGGTCGCGGTTGACCAGCACGGTCAGGTCATGGGTGAGCGAGATGCCGCGGCCGGCCGCGACCAGGGCCTGGGTCTCGACCGGCTCGTCGCCGTGACCGGCCAGGAGCCGGGGCGGATCCAGCCGATGCCGGGACAGGACGTGCTCGGTCAGGTCGGCGGCGCTGCCGTTCTGGGCCCGGATCCAGGTCTCCTCGCCGAGGTCTGCTCGGTCGACGTCGGCCGCCGACGCCAGCCGGTGGCCGACCGGCAGCAGGACCCCCCCACCACGACCCCGACGTGACCGCCGACCCCGAGACCCGCGCGACGGCCACCGGCACCGGCAGCCCGCCGGGGGCACCGGCGGCGGAGGCGGCGCCGGCAGCAAGTGCCCCACCACAGACGCCGCCGGCGACCGTCGCGGCTGTCGGCTACCTCGGCCGTTCCGGCGACCTGTCGACGGCCCTGCTGTTGCCCGCCGTCGCCGTCGCTCTGACGGCCGCCGCGGCCCCGGTCACGCGCCTGCCGGCTGGGAACGGCTAGCGGGTCGCGCGACCCCGGCCTTCGACCCGCGTCGGCCGTCTCGAGCCGGCAGCGCGGGTAGAGGGTGGGAGTGCGGTCGGACAGAGCGCCCAGCAGACGGTTGCGCAACGCGCCCAGAATGGGTGTAGGCCCCCCAAGTATGAGTTGGGGGGCCTACGTGATGGCCAGAGTGAAGCGACGTCTCCGGCCGACCAGGTGACCCGGCGGATCCCAGCGGCCCATCGCCGACCGCTGCAGCGAGTTGCCTCGCCGGCTAGACCCTCGGTTCATCCCGGTCCCGCTCTCCCTTCCGGGAGGGCGTAAGAGATTTCTATACCCTGGGCCGGACCCCCGCAAGTGGCTCTGACAAGGTACTTCGATGTAATTCTCCCTCCACAACCTCCTCCACAGGTTGGGGATGGGTTCTGCACCGAAAAGATCAATTTCTCCACAGCCGAGGCGCCCTCCTTGTGGACAGAGACGCAGTATCGTGACGCCGTGGAGCCCGAGCCGGATACGAAGGACTGGACCTGGACGCTGCAGCGGCGCTGCCCGCAGTGCGGACTGGCGGCCGGCGAGGTGCCTCTCGACGAGATCGCCAACCGGGCCTTCGTCGCCGGCGAGGAATGGGTCCAGATCCTCCGCTCCAGCCCGGCCGTCATCGCCCGGCCCCAGCCGGACGTCTGGTCCCCGCTGGAGTACGGGGCTCACGTCCGGGACGTGTTCCGGCTGTTCGACCAGCGGCTGATGCTCATGCTGTCCGAGGACGACCCGCAGTTCGCCAACTGGAACCAGGACGAGACCGCTCTGCAGGAGCGCTACGGCGAGCAGGACCCGGAGGTCGTGGCCGACGAGCTGGAGACCGCCGCCGGCGCCCTTGCCGGCCACGTCAACGCGCTACGGCCGGAGCAGCTCAGCCGGACCGGACGGCGCTCGGACGGTTCGGAGTTCACCGTGGTCACCCTGCTGCAGTACTTCCTGCACGACGTGGTGCACCACCTGTGGGACGTGACGGGACAGCAGGACGCCGCGGCGTCACTGGCCCTGGAGTAGCTGCGGCGGGTCCAAGGTCCCTTTACGGCCGCCCCTCGACTCGAGCCGGGCGAGATCCGCACGGCAGCGCTCCTCCAGCACCGTCAGTTCGGCGAGCGCCTCGTCGAGGTCGCGGCGCTTCTCGAGGAGGGCGCCGCGCCGCTTGATGATGTCGGCGATCAGGAACTCGAGCTGGCCCCGCTCGCCGGGTGGCTCGTCGTAGAGCCCGAGGACGTGCGCGATCTCGGCCAGGGTGAAGCCGAGCCGCTTGCCCCGCAGGATCAGCTGCAGCCGCACCCGGTCCCGGTCGCGGAAGACCCGGGCGGTCCCCACCCGTTCCGGCCTCAGCAGGCCCTCGTCCTCGTAGAACCGGATGGTGCGCAGCGTCGTGCCGAACTCCGCGGCCAGCTCGCTGATCGTCCAGGTCCGGTCGCTCACCCGTGCATGCTACGCCTTACCTTTACGTAAGCGGAAGCGTTATGCTGCCGGGATGAGCATCTCCTTCACGCTCAGTGCCGAGCACGAGGACTTCCGGGCGGTCGTGGCCGACTTCGCGGCCCGGGACCTGGCCCCGCACGTCGAGCGCTGGAACGTCGCCGCCCAGGTCCCGCTGGAGGCGATCAAGCTGATGGGTGACCTCGGCCTGTTCGGACTGGGCGGCCCCGAGGAGTACGGGGGCGCCGGTGACTTCACCAGCCTGTGCATCGCCATCGAGGAAGTCGGCCGGGTCGACCAGTCGCTCGGCATCACCCTCGAGGCCGCCGTCGGGCTCGGCATCAATCCCATCGCCCACTTCGGTACGCCGGAGCAGAAGGAGCGCTGGCTCCCGGACCTGATGACCGGTCACGCGCTGGCCGCCTTCGGGCTGACCGAGGCCGAGGCGGGCTCCGACGCCGGGGCCACCCGCACCCGCGCCGAGCTGCGCGACGGTCAGTGGGTGATCAACGGCAGCAAGCAGTTCATCACCAACTCCGGCACCGACATCACCTCACTGTGCACGGTGACCGCCCGCACCGGGACGCGCGAGGACCAGAAGCCGGAGCTCTCCACCATCTGCATCCCGGCCGGGACGGCGGGGCTCGAGGTCGGGCCGGCCTACGCGAAGCTCGGCTGGCACGCCTCCGACACCCACCCCCTCACCTTCACCGATGTCCGGGTGCCGGAGGACCATCTGCTGGGCGTGCGCGGCCATGGCTACCGGCAGTTCCTGGCCACCCTGGACGACGGCCGGGTGGCCATCGCCGCGCTGGCCCTCGGCTGCATCCGCGCCTGCCGGGACCTGGCGGTGGCGTACGCGGGTCAGCGGACGTCGTTCGGCGGGCCGATCGGCCGCAAGCAGGGCGTGGCCTTCCCGCTCGCCGACCTCGATGTGATGGCCGCGGCCGCCTTCCAGCTGGTCTACGCGGCGGCGGCGATGCGCGACGCAGGCGCCGAGCCCCGGGCCTTCAACCGGGCCGCGGCGATCGCCAAGCTCTACGCGACCGAGTCCGCCGTGACCGCGACCCGGATCGCCACCCAGGTGTTCGGGGGCTACGGGTTCATGGAGGAGTACCCGATCGCCCGCTTCTACCGCGACGCCAAGGTGCTGGAGATCGGCGAGGGCACCTCGGAGGTGCAGCGGCTGCTGATCGCCCGGCACCTCGGCCTTCCCGTGGAATAGTGCGACCGTGAGTGAGATCAGCGCGGCCCGGGAGCGCACGCTGGCCCCCACCGAGCGGGCGGCGGCCAAGCTGGCCGAGGCCGGCAAGCTCTTCGTCCGCGACCGGATCGACCTGCTCTTCGACGCCGGCAGCTTCGTCGAGGACGGTCAGCTGGCCAACGCGCTGGCCGAAGGTCTGCCCGCCGACGGCGTGGTCACCGGCCGCGGGCTGGTCGCGGGTCGACCGGCGCTGGTGGTGGCCAACGACCCGAGCGTCAAGGCCGGCTCCTGGGGCGCGCGCACGGTCGAGAAGATCATCCGGATGACCGAGGTCGCGCTGCGCGACGAGCTGCCGATCTTCTGGTTCGTCGACTCCGGGGGTGCCCGGATCACCGACCAGGTCGACCTGTTCCCCGGGCGGCGGGGCGCGGGCCGGATCTTCGCCAACCAGGTGGCCCTGTCGGGTCGGGTCCCGCAGATCTGCTGCCTGTTCGGCCCCAGCGCCGCTGGCGGGGCATACATCCCGTCGTTCTGCGACCTGGTGGTCATGGTCGAGGGCAACGCCTCGATGTATCTGGGCTCGCCCCGGATGGCCGAAATGGTGGTGGGGGAGCGGGTCAGCCTGGAGGAGATGGGCGGTGCCCGGATGCACGCCGAGGTGTCCGGCTGCGGCGACCAGCTGGCCGCCGACGACGCCGACGCGATCGAGCAGGCCAAGCAGTACTTCTCCTACCTGCCGCAGAACTGGCGGGAGAACCCGCCGCGCTACGACGGCGCGGACGCCGGCCGCGCCTTCACCGCCGACCTGGTGCCGGCCGCCGATGCCGCCGGTTACGACATCCGCACCGTGGTCGACGCGCTGCTCGACGAGGGCTCCTTCTTCGAGGTCAAGCCGCTGTTCGCCCCGGAGCTGGTGGTCGGCCTCGGGCTGCTGGACGGTGAGGTGGTGGGCGTGGTGGCCAACCAGCCGGCGGTCAAGGGCGGCGTGCTCTTCGTCGACTCGGCGGACAAGGGCGCGCGGTTCATCTGGCAGTGCGACGCGTACAACATCCCGCTGCTGTACCTGGCCGACGTGCCCGGCTTCATGATCGGCAGCGCGGTCGAGCGGCAGGGCATCATCCGGCACGGTGCGAAGATGATCACCGCCGTGGCCGAGGCCACCGTGCCCACCGTGTCGGTGATCGTGCGCAAGGCGTACGGGGCGGGCCTGTACGCGATGGGCGGACCGGGGTTCGGTCCGGACGCCTGCCTGGCCCTGCCGACGGCCAAGATCGCGGTGATGGGCCCGGAGGCGGCGGTCAACGCGGTGTACGCGAACAAGATCGCCGCCATCGCCGACGAGGGCGAGCGGGCGGCCTACGTCGAGCAGCTGCGCAAGGCGTACGAGGTCGACATCGACGTCCTGCGGCTGGCCAGTGAGCTGGTGATCGACGCGATCGTCGAGCCCGGCGAGCTGCGCCGGGAGCTGATCGCCCGGTTCGCCGCCGCCGCGACCAAGGACCGGCACTTCTCGCACCGCCGGCACGGGGTACCGCCGGTCTGACCGACGCCTGAATCTGCTCCGCGCGTTTCACGCCCGCCCGGCGTGTCGCGGGCTCCGGCCGCGACTGGCGAAGCGAAATCAGGTGGACGGCGGACTCCGCGGATGAGTCACTGGAGTGGTGACCCCGTCCCACTGGGTGCCCTACCGGCGGCCGTCGGACTCTGAGCTGGTCGGATACACCGTGCGGGACGCGGGCGGCACCGTCCCGCTGAGCCTGCTCGGCCATCCGCTGGCCGGCCCGCGCGAGCCGGCCGCCGCCATCGCCGTGCTCGAGGCCCGAGGGCTGGCGTGCCTGTCCGAGTCGTGGTGGCTGCGGGCCGGGGACGACGAGGTGGAGGTGCGGATCCTGGAGGCGTTCCCGGACCGGGTACGCGTCGTCGAGGCGCCGTATGGGTTCTACGGGCCGGACAGCCCGCGGCACACCCTGGAAACGCCCGTGACCGGACTCAGTCCGCAGCGACGTCGGTGAAGTGCTCGACCCGCGGTGGGTTGCTGAAGTAGGGCCCGATCAGGCCCCGCCAGCGGCCGAACCGGTCGGACTGCCGGAAGTTGACCTGGTGCGCCTCGACGGAGTCCCACTCGACCAACAGCACGAAGCGCTCGGGCGACTCGATGCCGCGGGTCATCCGCACCGACCGGCAACCCGGCGTGCCGGCGAGCACCTCCCGCGCCTGGCGGTAGGCCGCCGTGAACCCGTCGGCGTCGGTGACCTCGATCAGCGCCATCTCCAGCACCGACGCCGGCCGGTCAATGCGATAGACGTAGTGCAACGGGTCGTCGACGGGGTTGTCGGGCACCATCGCGCCCTCGGCGATGCGGGTGAGGCCGGCCTTCTCCAGCGCCCGCCACGACGCCACGTTGGCCGCGACCACCGAGACGAGGATGGTCGAGGTGCCCGGGAAGGTCTGCCACGTGTCCGCCACGGCGGCGGCGATCAGTCGCGACCCCAGGCCCTGCCCGCGCAGGGCTGGGTCGGCGATCAGGTAGTCGAGCTCGACGGCACCGTCCGGGACGTCGACCAGAGCGCCTAGCTCGGCGACCTCGTCCGGGTAGTCCGCGATCCTCGACCGCTGCAGCAGCCCGATCGGGCGGTCGTCGAGCAGCACGACCAGGTCCTCGCCGGGTTCCTCGCCGCGGACG
>DATHBQ010000126.1:0-5813 GCA_035296105.1 Propionibacteriaceae bacterium
GGGGTGTTCGACCACGTCCGACGGCTGTTCTCCGAGACGCCGGAGGCCAAGGTCCGGGGCTACCAGCAGGGTCGGTTCTCCTTCAACGTCAAGGGTGGCCGGTGCGAGAACTGCACCGGCGACGGCACGATCAAGATCGAGATGAACTTCCTGCCCGACGTGTACGTGCCCTGCGAGGTCTGCCACGGCGCGCGGTACAACCGGGAGACCCTCGAGGTGCACTACAAGGGCAAGTCCATCTCCGAGATCCTCGACCTGTCCATCGAGGAGGCGGCGGACTTCTTCGCCGCCATCCCGGCGATCAACCGGCACCTCAAGACCCTGGTCGAGGTGGGTCTGGGCTACGTCCGGCTCGGCCAGCCGGCGCCGACCCTGTCCGGTGGCGAGGCCCAGCGGGTGAAGCTGGCCAGCGAGCTGCAGAAGCGGTCCACCGGCCGCACCCTCTACGTGCTGGACGAGCCGACCACCGGCCTGCACTTCGAGGACATCCGCAAGCTGCTCGGCGTGCTCGGCCGGCTGGTCGATGCGGGCAACACCGTGGTGGTGATCGAGCACAACCTGGACGTGATCAAGACCGCGGACTGGCTGATCGACATGGGGCCGGAGGGCGGATCCCGCGGCGGTCAGGTGATCGCCGAGGGCACACCCGAGCAGATCGTGGCGAACGCCGACTCGCACACCGGTGCGTTCCTGCGGCCGATCCTCGAGGGCCGGGCCGTTCCGGTCGGCGCGGCGCAGCCGGAGCTGGTGGCGGCCAACGGCCAGGCCTCCGTGGCGGGCCGGGGTCGGTCGGGCGACAGCGCCAAGCCGGCCGCCAAGAAGGCGGCAGCCAAGAAGGCGGCGGCGCCCAAGACCACGACCACGAAGGCGACCGGCGCCCGGGTCCCGGCCCGGGCGGCCAGCTGAGCCCCAGGGTTATCGCCGTGGCCGTAACTCGGTCGCGAAACCTCGAACCGTTCCCGGACGTTCGCCGTCTAGACGACTGAGCGCGGAACCGTAGGTCCGGCCCCGATGCCGGGTGGTCGGTCCGCGCTGACCAATGAACTGCCCCTGCCATCGGAGGTTCCATGTCCGACCGCCCCGCCGCCCCTTCCACCCCGCCGACCGCGACGACGCGGCGCAGCGTGCTCCGTGCCGCCGGCCTGGCCGCCCTGACCGGAGGCGGCGTCGCCGTCCTCGGCGCCTGCACGGCCGAGGGTGGGACCGGAACCCCGGCCGGCAGCTCGGCGCCGGCGAGCTCCGCCTCGTCGGCCCCGGCCAGCAGCTCGGCGCCGGTCGAGTCGCCGTCCGCCTCGCCGTCGACGTCGGCCCCGGCCAGCTCGCCGGCCGTGCCGAGCGGACCCGCAGCGGCGACCGCCAAGGTCCCGGTGGGCGGCGGCGTGATCCTGGACGACGCGGACTACGTGATCACGCAGCCCAGCCGCGGAGAGTTCAAGGCGTTCAGCAAGATCTGCACCCACCAGAACTGCCCGGTGACCGAGATCGCGGACGGATCGATCACCTGCAAGTGCCACGGCAGCCGGTTCTCGATCGAGGACGGCAGCGTCCAGACCGGTCCGGCCACCCGCCCGCTGCCGGAGGCCGAGATCACCGTTGCCGGCAACCAGGTCGTCGTCACCGGCTGACCGCCGAAGCTGGGTCGCGGACGCATCTGATAGAACCGGATCGAGGTTCCAGTCATTGAGCTGATGACTGGTCTGGCGCCGTCGGATCCGGTGGCTCGTCCCGGGGAGGGTGGTCGCCACCAGTTGCGGCGACCGTCGTCCGTGCGACGGTCCGGCAGACAAGGAAGGCGTTATGTCCGACCGCCCAGTCCCTCCTGAGATGCTGACCACCACGACTCGGCGGAGCGTGTTGCACACCGTCGGGCTCACGGTCCTGACCGGTGGGCAGCCTCGATTGTCGGTGCGTGCTCGGCCGATGGAGGATCCGGTACGCCTTCCCCCGCACTCCCGACCCCCGGCGCATCCGTACCGCCGAGCGGCTCAGGGTCGGCCACGCCTCCGTCGCAGACCCCGTCGCCCAGCGGGCTGGGCGCGTCACCGAGCCGGTCGGCGGTGGCGGCCGCCGACGTGCCGGTCGGCGGCGGGGTCGTGCTGAGCGAGGCCGACTACGTGATCACCCAGCCGACGGCCGGCGACTTCCGGGCGTTCACCAAGTTCTGCACCCATCGGCAGTGTCCGCTCGCCTCCGTCGGCGGCGGCATGATCAACTGCATGTGCCACGGCGGGCGGTACTCGATCCTCGACGGCAGCGTCCAAGCCGGACCCCCGCCCGAGCCACTGGCCGCGGTCGAGGTCGCGGTGGCGGACGGTTGGGTCGTCGTCACCGGCTGACCGCTCGGCTGACCACCTCGCGCTACTTCGGGCTGGTTCGCGCGAGGCCGACCTCGCGCGAACCACCCTCAGCTAGCGCGGAGACGCGGTCCCGGGTCAGTCGACCGATATGTCGGGGGCCGGACCTACGCTGTTGGGCGTGCCATCGACCGTGACCCGGGGCGGCCCGGCGTACCGTCCGGCGCCGGGATCCATCCCGGACCAGCCGGGCGTGTACCGCTTCTCCGACGCCTCCGGCCGGGTCATCTACGTGGGCAAGGCGAAGAGCCTCCGGTCCCGGCTGAACTCCTACTTCGCCGACCCGGCGAACCTGCTCAGCCGCACCCGCTCCATGGTCAGCAGCGCGGCCAAGGTGGACTGGACCGTGGTGCAGACCGAGGTCGAGGCGCTGCAGCTGGAGTACTCCTGGATCAAGCAGTTCGACCCCCGGTTCAACATCAAGTACCGGGACGACAAGTCCTACCCCTGGCTGGCCGTCACCGTGTCCGAGGAGTACCCGCGGGTGATGGTGGGCCGAGGCCCGAAGAAGAAGGGCATCCGCTACTTCGGGCCCTACTCCCACGCCTGGGCCATCCGGGAGACCGTCGACCTGCTGCTCCGGGTGTTCCCGATGCGATCCTGCCGCCCCGGGGTGTTCAAGAACCACCAGCAGCTCGGTCGGCCGTGCCTGCTCGGCTACATCGGCAAGTGCTCAGCGCCCTGCGTCGGCCGGATCGACGCCGAGGGCCACCGGGGGATCGTCGACGACTTCGTCTCCTTCGTCTCCGGCCAGGCGGCGCCGATGATCCGCAGGATGGAGCGGGAGATGCGGGCGGCCAGCGACGCTCTGGAGTTCGAGCGCGCCGCCCGGATCCGCGACGACATCGGGGCCCTGCAGCGGGCGATGGAGCAGAACGCGGTGGTTCTCCGGGACGGCACCGACGCGGACGTGGTCGCTCTGGCCGAGGACCCGCTGGAGGTGGCTGTGCAGATCTTCCACGTCCGGGGCGGCCGGATTCGCGGCCAGCGCGGGTGGGTGGCCGATCGGCTGGACGACTCGGCCAGCGACGGGCTGATCGAGCAGTTCCTCCTCCAGCTGTACGCCGGGGCCGACAGCAGCGGCCACGACCGGGATGCCGTGCCGCGTGAGGTGCTCGTCCCGGTCCTTCCTCCGTCGGTCGAGCCCCTCGCCGCGTTGCTCAGCGAGAGCCGCGGCAGCCAGGTGAGCATCCGGGTGCCGCAGCGGGGCGACAAGCGGGCGCTGATGGAGACGGTCGCCCGCAACGCCAAGGAGACGCTGGTCAAGCACAAGACGACCCGGGCCGGCGACCTGTCCACCCGCAACCGCGCCCTGGAGGAGATCCAGGAGGCGCTGGAGCTGGACGCGCCGCCGCTGCGGATCGAGTGCTTCGACATCTCCAACCTGCAGGGCACCGAGGTGGTGGCCTCGATGGTGGTGTTCGAGGACGGCCTGCCACGCAAGAGCGAGTACCGCCGCTTCGTCATCCGCGGGGTCGACGGCCAGAACGACGTTGCCGCCATGCACGAGGTGATCACCCGGCGGTTCCGCCGGCTGCTCGACGACCGGTCGCCGACCGACCGGGACCCCTCCGAGGGTCCCCTGCTGATCGACCCGGTCACCGGAGCGCCGCGGAAGTTCGCGTACGCCCCGTCGCTGGTCGTCGTCGACGGCGGTCCGCCGCAGGTCGCGGCCGCGGCCAAGGCGATGGACGAGCTGGAGATCGCCGACGTTGCCCTGTGCGGTCTGGCCAAACGCCTGGAGGAGGTGTGGCTGCCGGACGCCGACGAGCCGGTGATCCTGCCGCGGACCAGTGAAGGGCTCTACCTGCTGCAGCGGGTGCGGGACGAGGCTCACCGGTTCGCGATCACCCATCACCGCGCCCGGCGCAGCAGGTCGATGGTCGAGTCGCTGCTGGACCAGGTGCCCGGACTGGGTGAGGTGCGGCGCAAGGCGCTGATCCGGTACTTCGGGTCGCTGAAGAAGCTGCGGGCGGCCAGTGTGGAGGAGATCGCGGCGGTGCCGGGGTTCGGCCCGAAGCTGGCCATGGCGATCAAAGAGGCCCTCGATGCCAAGCCGCGGGGCGAGGCCATCGACATGGCCACCGGCGAGGTGCTCACCGATGCCGGATAATTCCGGTGTGACTACCGAACTGGACGAGGAACCCACCAAGCCACTGCGCCTGGTCGTGGTAACCGGCATGTCTGGAGCCGGCCGGTCGACCGCGGCGCACAGCCTGGAGGACCTCGGCTGGTACGTCATCGACAACCTTCCGCCCAGCCTGCTGGTCGACGTGTGCGCCCAGGCCCGGCAGGTCGAGCTGAACCGGGTGGCGGTGGTGCTGGACGTCCGTACCCGGGAGTTCTTCGAGCAGCTGCCGAACATGTTCGCGGACCTGAGCGCGCTGGGCACCCTGCCGGAGATCCTGTTCCTGGAGGCGACCGACGACATCATCGTCCGGCGCCAGGAGTCGGTCCGCCGGCCCCACCCGCTGCAGGGCGACGGCCGGCTGATGGACGGCATCGCTCGCGAGCGGGAGACCCTGGCCACGCTGCGGGCTGCCGCCGACCTGGTGATCGACACGTCCTCGCTCAACATCCACCAGCTGCGCTCGCGGGTCAGCCACGCCTACGGCGGGACCAGCGACGACAAGCTCCGGGTCACCCTGCTGTCCTTCGGGTTCAAGAACGGGCTGCCCATCGACGCGGACATGGTGTTCGACGTGCGCTTCCTGCCCAACCCGCACTGGGTGCCCGAGCTGCGGCCGCAGACCGGACTGAGCCGGCCGGTCAGCGACTACGTGTTGCAGCAGCCGGGCGCCGAGCCGTTCCTGGTCGCCGTGCAGCAGGTGCTGGCGTCGGTGGCGAAGGGCTACGTCCACGAGGGCAAGCGGTTCGTCACCATCGGGATCGGCTGCACCGGCGGCAAGCACCGCAGCAGTGCGATGGCCGAGGAGCTGGCGCACCGGCTCCGGGCCACCGGGGTGCCGACGACCGTGCTGCACCGCGACCTGGGCCGCGAGTGAGCCCCACCGCCCGCGGCCGGCGTACCGGCCACGTGCGGACCCGCCGCCTGCCCCGGGTGGTCGCGTTCGGCGGTGGCCACGGCTTGGCGGCGTCGCTGTCCGCCCTGCGCCGGATCACCGACCGGCTGACCGCCATCGTCACGGTGGCCGACGACGGCGGGTCGTCCGGTCGGCTGCGGGCTGAGCTGAACTGCCTCCCGCCCGGGGACCTGCGGATGGCCCTGGCGGCGCTGTGTGGTGACGACGAGTCCGGCCGGACCTGGGCGGACGTGCTGCAGTACCGCTTCGCCGGTGACGGCGCGCTCAGCGGGCACGCCATCGGCAACCTGCTGATCGCCGGGCTCTGGGAACGGCTGGGGGACCCGGTCGCCGGCCTCGACATGGTGGCCCGGCTGCTGGGGGCCGAGGGCCGGGTGCTCCCGATGGCCTCGGTGCCGCTGGAGATCGAGGCCGA
>DATHBQ010000127.1:0-3528 GCA_035296105.1 Propionibacteriaceae bacterium
GGACCGATCCGCCCGCCACGGCGGAGGAACTCCAGGGTGTCGACGTAGAAGTAGGTCGTGCTGGCCCGGGCCCGGTCCGCCGCCCGCTGGGCCACCACCGCGGCCGGGGCGCCGGAGCTCGCCGCGGCCGCCGCCGACAGCACCGCAAACCCGGCCGCCATGGCCAGCGTGCGGCAGTCCACGACCGTGACCGGCACCGGCGCGCTCGCCGCCGCCCGCTCAGCCGCCGCGCACGTGCCCGAGATGTCCGCGCTGAGATGCACCGACACCACCGCCGCCGCGCCCGAACCGGCCAGGTCGGCGTAGGCCGCCGCGAACGACTCCGGGCTCGGTCGCGAGGTGGTGACCGTCCGACCGGCCCGCAGCGCCGCCGCCACCTCGAGCGCCGGGACGTCGCTCTCCGCCCGGCTCCCGCCGTCGATGACCACCTGCAGCGGAACGATCATGATCCCGGCGCTGCGGGCCTCCTCCGAGCCCAGTGACGACGTAGAGTCGGTCACCAGTGCCACCTCGGCCATCTGCTCAGCGTAGGACCACCGCGACTGGGTGTGGGAACGACGGAACCGCGCGGCGGAACCGCCTGCAGGAAGTGACAGGAATGACGGATCAGGCCCGACGCGTCTGGCGCGCCGGGCGACCCAGCCTGGTCCTGGTCGGGCTGTTCGCCACCGCGGCCGGGGTCGTCATCCCGCTCCTGGCCTACCTCATCTACCGCAGCGAGGGCTCGCCGTGGATCCCGGCGCTGCTGATCGTGCTGACCCTGCTGGCACTCGCCTACGCGTGGCGGTTCGGCCTGCACCCGCGACTGATCGCGACCGACACGGGCATCGAGGTGGTCAACCCGCTGCGCCGCACCAAGATCGACTGGGACGACGTCACGGTCATCGCTCCGGGCGAGAATGGGCTGGTGGTCGCGACCGAGGACGGCGCCACGGAGGCCTGGTGCGTGCAGAAGTCGAACCGGGCCGCGAAGCGGGGCGAGGTCACCCGAGCCGACCGGATCGCCCACGAGCTGTTGGACATCCTGGAGGTGGTGGACCCGCCGCTAGAGGATGAGCAGACCGGGTTACGGATCCGCCGCGCCCGTTTCGACGAGAGCCGGCTGCTGGCCACGCTGGAACGCGGAGCCAGCGAGCTGACTCTGGCTCACATCTTCCCGCCGGAGCAGTACCCCTACCCGTTTGGCGAGGTGCAGAAGCGCTGGCGCCGCCGGCTGCGGAACGGCCGGACCCAGGTCTACGTGCTGGAGCGGCAGGACGAGCCGGTCGGCTACGTCGCGTTCGGCGAGGGCACGATCCACCACCTCGGCGTGCTGGCGGACCGGCACCGCCGGGGCTACGGCTCCGCCCTGCTGGAGTTCGCCAGCCTGGAGGTGTTCGCCGAGGGCACGCCGGAGGCGTCGCTGTGGGTGCTGAGCGGCAACGAGGCGGCCCGCGCCTTCTACCGGGCCCACGGCTGGACCGAGACCGAGGAGCGGCAGACGGCCGAGTTCGCGCCGTACCCCGAGGAACTGAAGCTGGTCCGCCGAAACCCGTCCGCCCCGCGCCGCAGCCGCTGACCATGGCCACGACCTGGGACACCACCCGCCGGTCCGGCGCCGCCGGGCAGGGGGTGCTGCTGTCCGTCGCCGGCCTGTTCGCCGTGCCCGCCATCACCAGCACCGTGCTCCGGCTGGTGCCGCCCACCGACGACACAACCGCACTCGTCGCCTCGTTCATCGCCTACGGACTGCTCGCCTACGCGATCGTGCTGATCTGCCTGGTGGTCGCCCTCATCCGCGCCCGCCGCCGCGCGGTCCTGGTCGCCCTCACCGGACTGACGGCCCTGCTCACGGCCGGCCACCTGGTCTGGCTCGGACCGCTGTTCGTGCCCGACCGGCGACCGGTCAGCAGCGAACCGTTCACCCTGCTGGTGCTGAACCTCCAGGCCGGCGCGGCGGACGCGAGGGTTCTGGCCGACCTGGCCGACCGGGCGGACGTCGTGGTGCTCGTCGAGGTGACGCCGGCCGCCATGACCGGTCTGGCCGCCCGGGGCTGGGACGACCGGTTCCCGTACGCGGTCGGTGACCCGCGGCGCGAGGGCAGCAACACCGCCGTCTTCTCCCGGTTCCGGCTGAGCCAGGGCAGCCTGCTCGGCCGCTCCAACTTCAGCCAGTGGAGCGTCGCAATCGAGGTTCCCGACCTGGGGCTGGTCCGGCTGCTCGCCATCCACCCGTGCAACCCGTACTGCGGCGGCGGCCGCTGGCACACCGAGCACCAGGTCGTCCGCGCAGCCGTCGCCGCCCACGGGGACGGACCACTGATCGTGGCCGGCGACTTCAACGCCGTCGCCGAGCAGGGGCCGATGCAGCGGCTGCACCGCCTAGGGATGCGCAGCGCCACCGACCTGGTCGGGGCCGGCTGGGTGCCGACCTTTCCGGCGGGCGGGCGGTTGCCACCGCTGCTGCCCATCGACCACGTGCTGGTCAACGAGCGGCTCACGGCGACGACGCTGACCGCCGTCACCGTTCCGGGGACCGATCACCGCGGTCTGCTGGCGACCATCGCCGGTACCGCCTAGCGCCGTACCGCCATCAGTCAGACGCTGAAAGACTGGTGGTGGAGCTCAGAGGAGTCGGTCAGGGGTCATTGTCATGCGTTGCCGGTGCGCCTCCGCCGCCCGCACGACCCGCAGCAGGCTGGCCTCCTCCCGGCCGTCGCCCAACAGTCCCTGACGCCAGCTGACCGCATCGAGCGCGCGCAGCAGCATGGCAGCGATCACCTCGGCCCGAGCCGCCGCGGTGTCCGGCATGGCCACCGCCTCGGTGATCATGTCCACCAGTTCGGGGCAGAGGACCACCGGCTGTTCCGCGACGGGGATGACCACCGAGATCGGGCTGCCGACGGTACTCGCGAATCCGTTCGGCTCACCCTCGGCGATCGGTCCGGTCATGAAGCCTCCTGCAGCTCCTCGAGGCCGCCGATCATGGTGCGCAGCCGCCGCAGGGTACGGGCCAGCAGGCGGGACACCTGCATCTGGCTGGTCCCGATCCGGTCGGCGATGTCGGACTGCGAGCGTTCCTCGTAGAAGCGGAGCACCAGCAGCCGGCGCTCCTCGGGGCTGAGCTGACGCCAGACCCGGGCCAGCATCAGCCGGTTCTCGCACTGGCTGATGTCGTCGGGGTAACCGTCGTCGCTGGAACCGCGGGCGCTCGCCGCATCAAGGGAGTCCGAGCGGTAGCCCTGGTTGGCGCACATCGCCTCCCGGACCGCATCGAGCGAGGCGCCAAGGCTCTCCGCGACCTCGCGGTCCGAGGGCGCAGTCCGCAGGCGTTGGGTCAGGTCCGGCCACTGCTGACGCATCTGGGCGGACAGCTCCTGGGTCCGGCGAGGTGGCCGGACGAGCCAGCCATGGTCCCGGAAGTGGCGCTTCAGGACGCCGGTGATGGTCGGCACCGCGAACGCGGTGAAGGGTCCGTGCTCGGGGTCGTAGCGCCGGACGGCCTGCACCAGCCCGGTGCGGGCCACCTGTTGCAGGTCTTCGATCTCC
>DATHBQ010000128.1:0-6030 GCA_035296105.1 Propionibacteriaceae bacterium
GCCACGATCTCGCCGCGCTCCACCTTGCGGTTGAAGTCGTCGATGTGCCGGACGCCGGTGGCCCGCATGTCCTGATAGCGCTGCTCCATCTCCTCGACCAGCCAGGCCAGCGCCGACGTGCGGATCCTGTCCCCGATCCCCGGGAAGTCCGCCATCGGCATCGAGATCCCCAACACCGACAAGGAGGTCGTCTCGCTCGGCGACGTCCTGCGGTCGGCCAAGGCCCGCAACGACCAGCACCCGATGACCGTGGGGCTGGGCAAGGACGTCGAGGGCGGGTTCGTGGTCGCCAACCTGGCCAAGATGCCGCACCTGCTGGTGGCTGGTGCCACCGGCTCCGGCAAGTCGAGCTTCATCAACTCGATGATCACGTCGGTGATGATGCGCAGCACCCCGGACGAGGTGCGGATGCTGCTGGTCGACCCGAAGCGGGTCGAGCTGACCGCGTACGAGGGCATCCCGCACCTGGTCACGCCGATCATCACGGTGCCGAAGAAGGCGGCCGAGGCGCTGCAGTGGGTGGTCCGGGAGATGGACCTGCGCTACGACGACCTGGCGGCCTTCGGCTTCCGGCACGTCGACGACTTCAACAAGGCCGTGCGGGCCGGCTCGGCCAGGCCGCTGCCGGGCTCGGAGCGGGTCCTGGCGCCCTACCCGTACCTGCTGGTGATCGTGGACGAGCTGGCCGACCTGATGATGGTGGCCCCGCGCGACGTGGAGGACTCGATCGTCCGGATCACCCAGCTGGCCCGGGCGGCGGGCATCCACCTGGTGCTGTCCACCCAGCGACCGAGCACCTACGTGGTCACCGGTCTGATCAAGGCCAACGTGCCCAGCCGGCTGGCGTTCGCCACCTCTTCGATGACCGACTCGCGGGTGATCCTGGACCAGCCGGGCGCGGAGAAGCTCGTCGGCCAGGGCGACGGGCTGTTCCTGCCCATGGGGGCCAGCAAGCCGGTCCGGATCCAGGGCGCGTGGGTCACCGAGCAGGAGATCCGGTCCGTGGTCACCCACGTCACCGAGCAGCTCAAGCCGACCTACCGCGACGACGTCACGGCGGCGCCCGAGTCGTCGGCCAAGGTGGCCGAGGACATCGGTGACGACATGGACCTGGTGCTGCAGGCGGTCGAGCTGGTGGTCAACCTGCAGCTCGGCTCGACGTCGATGCTGCAGCGCAAGCTGCGCGTCGGCTTCGCCAAGGCCGGACGGCTGATGGACATCCTGGAGACCCGGGGGGTGGTCGGGCCGTCGGAGGGCTCGAAGCCGCGCGAGGTCCTGGTGAAACCGGACGAGCTGGAGATGGTGCTGGAGAATCTCAAGCTCGGCTAGTGCTTGGGTCGGAGGGCCGCAGCGGGGCGGTCCAGAAGGCGCCGGTCGACTCCCGCGCTCGCCGTCGGTTCCTGCCACCCGGGTTTCGTACGTCCCAGCCTCTGGACCGCCCCGCTGCGACCCTCCGACCCTTCAGTACGCCGAGCTGATTGTCCAGGACCGGGTCCAAGCCGTCCGGCCGCCGACGTCCGCGCGGCCTCGAAGCGAACCCGATCGCAGGAGTCCATGTGGGCGCCCGGGCGTGACTGGCGGGGCGCTCAGCCGGGATCGGGAATACTGGACGCGCTATGGTCGCCCCTTCCTCGCCCACTGTCCACGTGCTCACGCTGGGCTGTGCTCGCAACGAGGTGGACTCCGAGGAGCTGGCCGGCCGGCTCGCGGGTGACGGGTTCCGGTTGGTCGCCGAGGCTGAGGCGGCGGATGCGGTGCTGGTCAACACCTGCGGGTTCATCGATGCGGCCAAGAAGGACTCGGTGGACGCGCTGCTGGCTGCGGCGGACCTCAAGGACAACGGGCGGACCCGGGCGGTTCTCGCCGTGGGCTGCATGGCCGAGCGGTACGGCGCCGAGCTGGCCGAGGCGCTGCCGGAGGCCGACGCAGTGCTCGGCTTCGACGCGTACGCCGACATGGCGGCGACGGTTCGATCCGTTCTGGCCGGGGACCGCCCGCAGACTCATCGGCCGCGGGACCGCCGGCAGCTGCTCCCCCTGACTCCGGTCGACCGGCCGACGGCGGCGAGCGCGCTCGCCGTACCGGGTCACGGACCGGCCAGTGGTCCGCGACCGCTGCGGCACCGCCTGGCGGGTGGGGCTACGGCGCCGGTGAAGATCGCCTCGGGGTGTGACCGGCGCTGCACCTTCTGCGCCATCCCCCGGTTCCGCGGTGCGTACCTGTCCCGGCCGGTGGCGGAGGTGGTGGCCGAGGTCGGCTGGCTGGTCACCGAGGGCGTCCGTGAGGTGTTCCTGGTCAGTGAGAACACGACCAGCTACGGCAAGGACCTCGGGGACATCCGGCTGCTGGAGCAGCTGCTGGTGGAGCTCTCGGCGATCGACAGGCTGGAGTGGATCCGCGTCTCCTACCTGCAGCCGGCCGAGCTGCGGCCCAGCCTGGTGGCGGCGATCACGGACACGGACAAGGTGGTGCCGTACTTCGACCTGTCGTTCCAGCACGCCGCGCCTGCGGTGCTGCGACGGATGCGGCGGTTCGGCGATCCCGACGCCTTCCTCGACCTGATCGACAAGATCCGCGCTGCGGCACCGCGGGCCGGGATCCGCTCGAACGTGATCTGCGGCTTCCCCGGCGAGACCGACGCCGACCAGACCGTGCTGCACGACTTCCTGGTCGCCGCCGAGCTGGACGCGGTCGGGGTGTTCGGGTACTCCGACGAGGACGGCACGGAGGCCGCCCGCCACGGGCCGAAGCACTCCGAGGAGGAGATCGAGGCTCGGCGGTCCGCGACCGCCGACCTGGTCGAGGAGCTGACCAGCCAACGAGCGGCCGCCCGGCTCGGCGAGCCGGTACGGGTCCTGGTCGAGGAGGTCGACGGCGTCGTCACCGGACGCGCCGCCCACCAGGGCCCCGAGGTGGACGGGACCGTGTCGGTGACCACCGCCGGTCGGGTGCGGAGCGGGGACTTCCTGGACGCCGTCGTCGTGGGCAGTGAGGGCGTCGACCTGGTGGCCGAGGTCTAGGAGGGACGGGTGACCAACGAACCGCATCAGGCCGCCTCGTCGGCGAGCCGGCCGGCGCCGCCCGTATCCGAGTCCAGTCCCTGGAACGTTCCCAACGCGTTGACGGCGTTCCGCATCGTGCTGGTTCCGGTCTTTGCCTGGATGCTGCTGGCCCATCCGGATGAGGCGGGCTGGCGGCTGCTCACCGCCGGCGTGTTCACGCTGGCCATCCTGACCGACAGTCTGGACGGCTACCTGGCCCGCCGGCACAACCTGGTGACCAAGTTCGGCAAGCTGGCCGACCCGATCGCCGACAAGGCGCTCACCGGGATGGCGCTGGTCTGCCTGTCGATCATCGGCGAGCTGTGGTGGTGGGTGACCGTGGTGATCCTGGTCCGGGAGTGGGGGATCACGATCCTGCGCTTCGCCATGCTCCGTTACGGTGTGATGGCCGCCGGTCGCGGCGGCAAGATCAAGACCTTCGTCCAGGCGATCGCGATCATCCTCTACCTGCTGCCGCTGGCCGCCCTGGCCACCTGGTCCCCGGTCGTGGCTTCGGTGGCGACATCGGTCGCCCTGGTGGTGATGCTGGCGGCCGTGCTGCTCACGGTGGTCAGCGGACTGGAGTACGTCCGCGAGGCGCTCCGGCTCCGCCGGCAGAGTCTGTCCGAGCGGTGAACCTCCGCCCGGCCGCCCGGGTACTGGCCGAGCTGCGGCGCCGCGACGAGACGGTCGCCACCGCCGAGTCGCTGACCGGCGGGATGCTGGGGACGCTGCTGACCGCTGTGCCCGGAGCGTCGGCGAGCTACGTGGGCGGCGTGATCAGCTACGCGACCCGGCTCAAGCAGACGCTGGTAGGCGTGGACGCCAAGATCCTGGCCACGCCCGGCCCCGTCGCCTCGGCCACCGCCGCAGCGATGGCCACCGGCGTGGCTGACCGCTGCCAGGCCGACTGGGGCGTGGCGACAACGGGCGTCGCCGGACCCGATCCGCAGGACGGCCATCCGGTCGGCGAGGTCTACGTCGGCGCTGCCCACCCGGCCAGCGGCCGGGTCGAGGTCCGCGCCCTGCAGCTGACGGGGGACCGGTCGGCGATCCGGGAGGCCGCGGCCGCTCAGGCCCTCGACCTGCTGGCGACGTGCCTCGGTCTGGACACGCAGGATTGGGAAGGGCGACTCGCCGAGCAGGCCTGAGTGCGGTCCGCTCTGGTGCTGGATCGGCGGCTGGGTACAGTTTGCTCATGCGATCCGAACCCCCGGTACGGCCGGCGCTGCTGCGTGAGTTGATTGGGGAGTCGCTTCGAGAAGAGCGGGTCGCGCAGGGCAAGACCCTGCGGGAGGTGTCGAAGGCGGCCCAGGTCAGCCTCGGTTACCTGTCCGAGGTCGAGCGCGGCCAGAAGGAGGCGTCCAGCGAGCTGCTGGCCGCCATGTGCGCTGCCCTCGACCTGCCGCTGTCGGTGGTGCTGAACCTGGTCAGCGAGAAGCTGGCCATGGTGGAGTCGGCGGCCGACGGCCGGGTCACCACGCTGCCGCGGGTGCGGGCGCTGGCCCAGGCCGCGGCCTGATCGTCCTCAGACCGGGGACGGGCGGAGGCGCAGGCCCTGCGGGGTCATTCGGAAGCCAGCCTGCTGCAGGGCCTCGCTGACCGGGGCCGCCCCGAACACGTGGCCCCCGTCGGCCCGTTCCACCGTCAGCTTGCCCAGCTGCCCGAGCCGGACAGCGCGTGCCAGCGCGTCGGCGGCGGGCGTGAGTAGCGATCCGTCCTCGGTGAAGGACAGCAGGGTCTTGCCGCCGCGCTCCACGTAGAACACCAGCGCTCCGTCGACCAGGACCACAAGGGCTCCGGCCTTGCGCCCCGGCCGGTGCCCCTCACGCTCCGGCCACGGCAGCGCCGCGCCGTACGGACTGGCCGGGTCGCAGGCCGCCAGCACCCGGGCCTGTGGGTGCTCGGGCTCTCGCTGCTGGGCCCGCAGCCGGTCCACTGCCCCCGTCAATGCGAACTGCGCCGCCCCCAGGCCGCTGACGAAGTACCCGCGGCGGCACTGCCCGGACTCCTCGAGAGAGCTCAGCGCCCGGTAGGCCGCCCCGAAACCCCCCTCGGAGTTCTCCGTCATCACACTGCCCCGGGTGACCACCCCGTAGCGGTCGAGCAGGGCGAACACATCGGCCGCGAGGCGGGCGGCCGGCGCCACCTCACCGCGAACCACCAGCGACCATCGCCCGGCCGTGGTCGGGGAGGCGATCCGTGGGGCCCGCGCCGGACGACCCAAGCCGCCCCCCGCCAGCCGGGTGCGGTGGGTCCGGGCCGCTGGTCGACGGACCTGACGATGGGCCCCCCCGCTGACGCGGGCCCGAACCGGCGCGAAGGTGTCGCCGGTTACCAGACCGGACCACGCCAGGTCCCAGAGCGCGTCCACGTAGTCGGCCCGGTCGGCCACACCCACGCCGGACGGGAGCAAGGCGTCGAAGAAGTAGGCGCCACCGCGGTCGAGAGCGGCCAGCAGCTCCTGACCCCGCCAGGTGGCCGGCTCGACGTCGGCAGGATGCGGCTCCTGGTCCCCGATGTACCACCGCACCCAACCGTCGTTCTCACCGATCGGCCCGTCGCCGACCCAGTAGATCTCCCCCGACGAGGTGAGCTCGTCGAGCATCCCCGAGCTGTAGTTGGCCACCCGGGCCGGCAGGATCACCGACTCCACGGCACTGGCCGGCATCGGGTAGCCGGAGAGCTGTTCGATCGCCGACAGCACGGCGTCCGCGCCCCGCCCGGGGGAGTCCAGGCCCTGCCACTCGGCCAGGAACCGCGCGTAGGCCACCGGCTCGACCGGCTCCACGCCCTGCCGCAGCAGACCAAGGGTGCGGCGCTTGATCAGGGCCAGCACCTGGGCGTGGCAGTACTGGGTCCGTTCGCCGGCCAGCGGGCCAGGCAGGTCGACGAAGGACCCGGCGACCAGGGTGCCCGGACCGACCAGCGCCCGGCACGCGTTCTCGACCACCGACCGGCCGAGCCCGTAGCGTTCGGCCACCGTGGC
>DATHBQ010000129.1:0-9575 GCA_035296105.1 Propionibacteriaceae bacterium
TGGGCCCGAGCGGCGTGGGGAAGACGTCCCTTCTGGAGGTGCTGCTCGGGTTTCGTACACCCGACACGGGGGAGGTGGTCGTCGGCGAAGTCCCGCTGCCTGAGCTGGATCCGGCCGCCTGGCGGGCCAAGATCGGCTACCTGCCGGAGCGGCCATGGCTGCTGCCGGGCAGCATCGCCGCCAACGTGCGGCTGGGTCGGCCGGAGGCCACCGACGCCGAGGTGGAACGCGCCCTGTCCGCGGCCTCGGCGCTGGAGTTTGTCGACCGGCTGCCCGCGGGGATCGCCACCTCGGTGGGAGAGGACGGCGCCTGGCTCTCCGGGGGCGAGCGGCTTCGGATCGGGTTGGCCCGGGTGTTCGTGGCCGACCCCGCGGTGGTCCTGCTCGACGAGCCGACCGCCCAGCTCGATCCCGAGAGCGAGGCGGCGGTACTGGCCGCCCTGGTCCGGCTGGCAACCGGACGCACCCTGGTGACGGTGACCCACCGGACCGCCCTGCTGCCGGAGCACGACCAGGTGCTCCAGCTCGCGGATGGTCGGCTGCGCCATCCGGAGTCGGTCGGATGAGGGAGCTGCTCGGTCTGGTCCGCCCGGGGCCGGCCACGCTGGCCGTCCTGCTGGGCACCGGGGTGGTGCTTACCGGCGCCGCGCTACTCGCCACCTCGGGCGCACTCATCACCGGGGCCGCGCAGCGGCCGTCGTCGCTGCTGGTGCTGCTGCCGCTGATCACCGGCGTGCGGCTCTTCGCCGTGTCCCGGGCCTCCCTGCGCTACGCCGAGCGGCTGGTGGCGCACGACGTGACGCTCCGGCTGGTCGGCCAGCTCCGGGTCCGGCTGCTGGAGCGGCTGGCGCCGCTGGCGCCGGCCGCCCTCACCGGTGCCCGGGGCGGGGAGGTCCTGGCCCGGGTTCGGGCCGACACCGACGCGCTGCAGGGCCTCTTCGTGCGGCTGGTCGCCCCGGCCGCTGTGGCCGTCTTCGCCGGCACGGTCGCCGTCGGGCTCACCGCCGTGGTGTCGCCCCCACTCGCCGGGGTCCTCGCCGCCCTGCTGCTGGTGCTCGGCGTGGCCGTACCGGCGTGGGCCCGCTACGCCAGCCGGATGGCCGCCCCGGCCCGAGCGGCGGCCGATGCCGCCTTCGGCGCCGACTTCCTGGACCTGGTCCGGGGGCTGCCCACCCATCTGACCGGGGACGGCGGCCGGACCGCGCTGGCCATGCTCGAGGCGGACCTGGCCCGGCAGGGCGCCGCCGAGCGCGCGGCGGCCCGCGTCAACACAGTCACCACGGTGGCCCGGGAGGGGATACCGGCGCTCGGCGTGGTGGCCGCCCTGTGGTTGGTGGGCACCGACGTCGCCGCCGGCGGCACCAACCCGGCGCTGCTCGCGGCCGCCGCGCTCGGGGTGCTCGCGGCCTTCGAGGCGGTCGGCGGTCTGGGGACGGCCTGGGCCGCCGCTCCCGGGATAAGGGCCGCCGCCGTACGCGTACGCGGTCTTGTCGAGCAGGAACCAGCCGTCATCGACATCGCCGAACCCGTTCCGGCACCCTCGAGCACGACCCTCCAGCTCGACGCGGTGACCCTGAGCTATCCGGGCGCAGCGGTCCCGGCCCTGGCGGACTTCTCGCTCGTCGTCGGGGCCGACGAGAAGGTCGCCCTTGTCGGACCGAGCGGCGCCGGCAAGAGCAGCGTGCTGGCCCTGGCCATGCGCTTCCGGGACCCCGACGCCGGCCAGGTCCGGCTCGGCGGGGTCGACCTGCCCCGGCTCGCGCTGGCCGACGTACGCGCAGCCTCCGCCTGGGCCGATCAGACGCCGCAGATCCTCGGAGGCAGCGTCGCCGACAACCTCCGGCTGGCCCGCCCGGAGGCGTCGGACGCGCAGCTGCTGGCCGTCCTGGCCGAGGTGGGACTGGACCTGACGCTGGAGGAGCTGCACCGTTGGATCGGTCAGGCGGGGGAGCGGCTGTCGGCAGGAGAGCGGGCCCGGATCGCCGTCGCCCGGGCCCTGCTCAGTTCGGCCTCTCGGCTGCTGCTCGACGAACCGACTGCGCACCTGGACGAGGCGTCCGCCGAGCGACTGCTCGAGCGGCTGGCCGAGGACCCCCGATCGGTGCTCCTGGTCACTCACGCGCCCGAACGGCTGGACCCGCGGTGGCGGGTCGTGGTGCTCGACGGTCGGCCGGTTGACGTGGTCACGCGCGGGTAGTCCTAGCGCATGTCGCAGCCTCCACAGCAACAGACCCCGCCCGGCGTCACCAGCGAGATGACGCCGCAGCCCGACCACGGCGAGCAGAGCTACCGCGGTACCGGCCGGCTGGCCGGCAAGAAGACGGTGATCACCGGCGCGGACAGCGGGATCGGCCGCGCCGTCGCCATCGCCTACGCCCGTGAGGGGGCCGACGTCCTGATCAGCTATCTGAACGAGGACGACGACGCCGAGGAGACCCGACGCTGGGTCGAGGAAGCGGGACAGAAGGCGGTGCTGTGTCCCGGCGACCTCCAGGACCCGGCCCACTGCCGCTCCATCATCGACCTCGCGGTCCAGGAGTTCGGTCAGATCGACGTCCTGGTCAGCAACGCGGCCTTCCAGATGAACCGGGACAGCATCACCGACATCCCGGACGATGAGTGGGACCGGACGATCGCCACCAATCTGTCGGCGTTCTTCCACCTGGCCAAGGCGGCCGTGCCGCACATGAAGGCGGGGTCCTCGATCATCGGCAGCAGCTCGGTCAACTCCGACATGCCGAGTCCGGGCCTGTTGCCCTACGCCGCCACCAAGGCCGGCATCGCGAACATGTGTGCCTCCCTGGCCCAGTCGCTGGCCGAGCAGGGCATCCGGGTCAACAGCGTGGCGCCCGGTCCCGTCTGGACGCCGCTGATCCCCTCCACCATGCCGGAGGAGAAGGTCGAGAGCTTCGGCCAGCAGGTGCCGATGGGTCGCGTCGGCCAGCCGGCCGAGCTGGCCCCGGTGTACGTGCTGCTCGCCTCCGATGAGGCCAGCTACGTCTCCGGCGCCCGGGTCGCGGTGACCGGCGGGAAGCCCATCCTCTAGGCCGTCACCCCAGACCGATCGGCACCTGTTCCTTCGATCTGCACAGCGAGCAGCCGGTGCAGATCGAAGGAGAGGGTGCCGATCTGCTCTAGCCCAGGAGGACGACCTGGTCGCCGGGCCGCAGCGTGCCGGGGTGCACGGTCGATCCGTACGCCCCGAAGTCCAGCTCGCGCTGCTGCGCGATGGTCCGCAGCACGCTCGGTTCGCGGGCCAGGCTGTCGGGGTCGACGTTCACCATGGCACAGCGTTCGATCGGCTGGTCGACCCGGAGCACCGCCGTGCCGATCCGCAGCCGGTGCCCGATCCAGCGGTTCTCGGGGAACTCCTCGTCCCCCTCGGCGTCGAGCACGAGGTTGGGCCGGAACCGGCGGGCATCGACGTCGGCGCCGGCCCGTCGGCTCAGCGCCGCCAGGCTCTGGCGGGTCAGCAGGGACACCGGGGACGCGTCGAACGTCCCGCGGTGGTGCTTGACCGCCCACACCCCCGCGCCGAGCGTCGCGGCCAGCGCCGGGTCGTCGACGGCAAACCCCTTCCCGTCCGGGTCCTGCACCTGGACGGCCGAGCGGTCGGGTCGGTCGGGCTGGACCAGCGTCGGGCGGTACTGGTGCAGCCGCGGCTGCTGCCGGATGGTCAGCCACGGAAAGCCGGTGTGGGACCGGCCGGGGCGGACGAAGGCCCACCGGCGGTCGCCGGCCACGCCCTGCCAGGACACCTCGGCCGCAGAGAGTCGCTCGCCGGCCATGGACTTGACCGGGTAGCGCCATACCTCGGCCACCCGGGCCACCATCGGCTCCTCTCCGGTCCCGACCGCGGCGGCCGGCTCGTCGACGTGCGTCACGGTGCCTCCTCGAGGTCGAACGGACAGCCGTTCTCTACCCGCCTCGAGCGGCTCGGTAACCCAGGACCGTCCCGTCCCGGACGGGTGCGCCAGGCGTAGTGCGCGTCGTGCAGGAGCAAGAAGGCTCCCTGGATGGCCATGGCCGCGCCCGCCCCGGCCGCCCGTGGTCGCCGGTGCCGGGTAAGGGCGGTCCCGAGGCCCACGTAGCCGGCATCCGCGAGCACGTTGATCCACAGCACCCGGAAGAGCTTTGCCCGTTCGGCCTCGAGAGCGGCGGCGGCGTACGGGTCGGGATGGCGTCGCATCCTCCGGTCCTGCAGCCGCCCAGCGAGCAGCGCGATCAGCAGGTCGACCGCACCCCAGCCGGCGTGCTGCAGGCCGAAGGCCCGCCACCACGCGCTCCGCCGACGCGCCGCACCGAGCACCAGTCCTGCGGCCATGCTGCCCAGGCCCCATCCCATCGTGGTCCGCGCCAGCGCCCGCTCCTGCTCCCACACCGTCACGCTCCGATCAGAACACGGACCGCGCTCCACCGGTCACTAGCCTGGCGACGATGAACGGAGCCCCGGTAGAGACCGTCGCTGTGCTGTCCGACGTGCACGGCGTACTGCCGGTGCTGGAGGCGGTCCTCGCCGAGCCCGACGTACGCGCCGCCGACCTCGTGGTGGTCACCGGCGACCACGCCGCCGGCCCGATGCCGGTCGAGACGCTCGACGCGCTCACCGGACTGGGGGAGCGGAGTGTCCTGGTCCGCGGCAACGCCGACCGGGAGCTGACCGAGATCGCCGCCGGCGCCACCTCGCCGCACCCGGAGGCGGTCTGGGCCGCGGACCGGCTCCGGCCGGACCAGCTCGACCTGTTGGCGGGCATGCCCCACCCGGTGACCCTGGACCTGGCCGGGTTCGGTCCCGTCGTCTTCTGCCACGGCACCCCGCGCGACGACGACGAAGTGGTGCTGGTCGACTCTCCGCCGGAGCGCTGGGCCGCGGTGCTCGGCGACATGGACTCCGACGTTCGCACGGTCGTCTGTGGCCACACCCACATGCCGTTCATCCGACTGGTCGACCGCCGGCTGGTGGTCAATCCCGGCAGCGTGGGCATGCCGTACGGACGCGCCGGCGGCGCATGGGCGCTGCTGCGGGCCGGTCAGGTGTCGTTGCGGCACACCGGGATCGACGTCGAGGCGGCCTGTGCTCGGATCGTCGCGGAGTCCGGCTACCCGGACCGGAAAGCGTGGGCCGACGAGTACGTCAGGTCGCGGAACAGCGACATCGATGCCCTCCGGGCGTTCACCCCGCGCACCCGGGGCTGACCTGAGCGTCGGCGAACCGACCCTCTCGCTGAGCGGGCGCAGGCGCCGGAGCTCGACCTTGCCACGATCACCGAAGGTGCCCAGTGGAACCTGACAGAGTGGTTGCCTGATCGTCGAGCAGGAGGTGGCCGTGACGTCGTGGGTCGACCACGTGATCTGGTGGCACGTGTTCCCGCTGGGCTTCGTCGGCGCCGACCGCCACCCAGAGGCGCCGCACGGCCTGCGGCGGCTGGAGGGGTGGCTGGACCACCTGCTCTCCCTGGGGGCCAACGGGCTGCTGCTGGGCCCGGTCTTCGCCTCGAGCAGCCACGGATACGACACCACCGACTACTTTCACATCGATTCGCGGCTCGGTGACGACGGCGACCTCGACCGGCTGGTGCGGTCCTGCCACGACCGCGGCATCCGGGTCCTGCTGGACGGGGTCTTCAACCACGCCGGACGGGGGTTTCCGCCGGTGGCGCAGGCCCTGGCCGAAGGCCCGGGATCACCGGCGGCCGAGTGGGTGCACCGCCTCTACGACCACGGCGGCATGGTCACCGCTGACTACTTCGAGGGCCACGACACGCTGGTCACCCTCAACCACGCGTCGCCGCGGGTGCGGGAGCTCGTTCGCGACGTGATGCTGCACTGGCTGCGCCGGGGGATCGACGGCTGGCGGCTGGACGCCGCGTACGCCGTGCCGGCCTCGTTCTGGGCCGCCGTGCTGCCGCCGGTTCGACAGGAGTTCGGCGAGGCGTGGTTCGTGGGGGAGATGATCCACGGCGACTACGCCGGCTACGTCGCGGAGTCCGGGATCGACTCGGTCACCCAGTACGAGCTGTGGAAGGCGATCTGGTCGGCCCTGGACACTGTCAACCTGCACGAGCTGGACTGGACGCTGCGCCGGCACCGTGACCTCCTCGAGCACCTGGTCCCGATGACCTTCCTGAGCAACCACGACGTGACCCGGGTGGCCAGCCAGATCCGCGACCGGCGGCACTGGACCCATGCCGTGGCCCTGCTCGGGTTCCTGCCCGGAGTGCCGAGCATCTACTACGGCGACGAGTTCGGCCTCGAGGCGGTCAAGGAGCAACGACCCGGCGGGGACGACGCCGTCCGGCCCGAGCTGCCCGAGCAGCGGGGTCAGTTCGCCAACCCACACCGAGAGGTGGAGGCCGCGTACCGGCAGGTGATCGGTCTGCGGCGCCGGTACTCCTGGCTGGTCGACGCGGTGGTGGCCACCGCCGACGTCGCCAACGACCGCCTGGTCGTGCACGCCGAGGCCCGCCGGCAGCCCGGCACCCGACTCAGCCTGGTGCTCAACCTGGCCGACCGTCCGTACGCCGCCCCCGGCCTGGGCCAGGTGGTCGAGTCGTCGGCACCGACGGTCGGCGGCGCCGTCGCGGCGCACGGGTGGGCGGTGCTGGCCCCCGCCGGCTAGACGCGAACGAAGCGAACGATCTCCTCGTGCACGCCTCGGTCGCCGAGCAGACGGCTGTGGCCCAGCCCGTCGGTGGTGACGAGTCGGGCGTCCGGCCACCGGTCGACTAGCTCCGCGCTGGCGGCCCAGGCCAGCTGCCGGTCCTTCCGGTCGTGCACGACCAGCAGGGGAGGGGTACCGGCCTGCTCAGCGAGGCCCAGCAGCTCGAAGTCCTCGACGAGCATCCCGACCCGCGCCTCGAGCGCGGCGTCGAGCCGGTGGCGGGCTCGAGGGCCGAGGCTCAGGCCCGCTGCGAACCGGTCGAGATAGCTGCGCAGCTCAGGCATCGGAGCCACGAAGACGAGCCGCTCGACGGACAGCCGGTCCTGACGCAGGGCCAGCATCGTCGCCATGGCGCCCATCGAATGGGCGACGACCGCCCGGGCGGGTCCATGCCGGTCGGCGACAGCCGCGAGGGCATCGCTGAACTCGACGGCATTGCTGCGTCGGGGCCCGGACGGACCGGGATCCGACCGGCCGTGACCGGGTCCGTCGTAGGCCACCACCCGGTGGCCGGCCGCGACCAGCGGGCCGACCAGGGGAGCCATCTGCCGGCTATCGCCCGCCCAGCCGTGCACCAGGTAGACCGTCGGGCCCTCGCCCCAGGCGGCACCGCGGACCGACCGACCGGCGACACCGACCCGGAACGGGACGCCGCCCGCCACGTCGGCGGCGGGGGGGGAGCTTGACGGGATGGTGAACCACAACCGGCTGGCCAGGTCGGCGGCCGACGAGGGAGCGACCCAGGACAGGACGCCCAGCAGCCGAGCGGCTCTGGCACGAACGATCGTGTTTTTCTTCATTGGCGACGTAGCCATCTCTCTCCTCGGGTGAGCCGGTCAGGCGACCGGCCGCGCGGCGCGGATCAGCCGCTCGAGGCCGGACCGGGTACGGGTGGCCGCCTCGTCCCGACTGGTCAGCAGGCGGCTCGAGTGGTGGTAGGCGAGCATCAGGGCGTGCAGCTCGTAGCTGAGCTGGTCAGGGTCGATGTCACTCGCGAACTCGCCGCGGTCGACCGCGGACTGCACGACGGAGCGCAGCAGCGCCCGCCACTCCCGCTCGCTGGTGACCAGGGCGTCGCGCAGGGGACCGGGACGGTCGTCGAGCTCGACCGCCGCGGTGACGAACAGGCAGCCGCCGGCAAGCGACTCGTCGGCCCAGCTGAACCAGTGCTCGACCAACGCGCGTAGCCGCGGCTCGCCGTCGGGCACGTGCCGGGTCGGCCGGACGACCACGTCGATGAACAGCGACCGGGCGTGGGCCAGCGTCTTGCACGACCATGCTTAAGTGGAGCGTGGTGAGGGAAGTCGAGATCTGCCGCTTCAACAAGCGGACAGGGCAGTTCCTGCGGGACCGAGTCGGGGGAGACTACCCGGAAGAGTGGCCCTGTACGCGCTACTTGACATAATGTCGCTTATCGGACAGCCAGGAGCGGGCCAAGGTACGGCCCTCCCCGTTGCCATAACTACAGCAAACCGACCCGGCCTCTCAGCACCGGCAGCTGGTCGACGCCTGAACCCTGTCACCAGTGCCATGGCCATCTTTGCTTGGAGACCGGCGTACCGCTCGGTCTGCGCTACGCGTGGCGCAGAATCACAATCGACAAAACGATACATGTGTGTGACATATCGATATAGACACCGCTCACGCCTGATAAATATCGACATGTTCGTGTGCCGACTGGACGACATGCCGGTTCAGCGATGAGCCGACAAGGATGTCGGCCGATCTGGGGCTAAGGGGCTAGGACGACGAGCCGCTGGTCCAGCAACTCGGCGATGGCGTACTTCACGCCCTCCCGGCCCTGGCCGCTGTCCTTGACCCCGCCGTACGGCATGTGGTCGGCGCGGAACGACGGCGTGATGTTCACCAGCACGCTGCCGGCCTCGGCCTCGCGGGCGAACTGCAGGGCGGACGACAGGTCGGTTGTGAAGATCGACGTGTTCAGGCTGAAGCGGGCGGAGTTGACCTCCTCGATGCCCTCGGCCACCGACTTCACCGTCCGCACCGAGGCGACCGGCCCGAAGACCTCCTCGCAGACCACCCGCGCGGTGGCGGGCACGTCGGCCAGCACGGTCGGCCGCAGGCAGTGGCCTTCCAAGGTTCCGCCGGTGGCGATGCGGGCCCCGCCGTCCACTGCCTCCTCGATCCAGTCGACCAGCCGCTCGCGGGCCTGCTCGCTGATCACCGGCCCCACGACCGTGTCCGGGTCGCGGGTGTCGCCGACCTGGAGCTTCTCGACCGCCTCCGCGAGCCGGGCGGTGAACTCCGCAGCGATCGGCTCCTCGACGTAGACCCGCTGCACCGAGATGCAGGCCTGCCCGCTGAACGTGTAGCCACCGGTGACCACCGCGTCCACGGCCCGGTCCAGGTCGGCGTCGGCGGCCACCATGATCGCCGTGTTCGAGCCCAGCTCGAGGATGTGCCGCTTGCGCGGCGAGGCGCCCTTCAGCTGCCAGCCGACCTCGGCCGAACCGGTGAAGGTCAGCACCGCGACGTCGGGATGGTCGTTCCAGACCGGCACGATCTCGGCGGGCCGGCCGGTGACCAGGTTGAGCCAGCCGGCCGGGAGGCCGGCCTCGACCATCGTCTCGACGAGCAGTCCGGCGGTCAGTGGCGTACGCTCCGACGGCTTGTGCACCACGGCGCAGCCGGCGGCCAGCGCCGGGGCCACCTTGTGCAGCACCAGGTTCAGCGGGAAGTTGAACGGGGTGATCGCCGCGACCACACCGAAGGGCTGCGGCACGGTGAAGCCGAACGGCACGACCCCGTTCATCTCGTCGAACTGGACGGTCTCCGACGGCAGCCGCCGGGCCTCCTCCCCCGCGACCCGCAGGGTGGTGACCCCCCGGGACACCTCCACCCGGGCGGCGGCGATCGGCTTGCCGGCCTCGGCGCGGATCTGCTCGGCGAAGTC
>DATHBQ010000130.1:0-6076 GCA_035296105.1 Propionibacteriaceae bacterium
GCGAGCACGTGGGCAGCGGCGACGGAGACGTCGAGCGCCAGCTCCGCCGTCAGGGCCTCGTTGGCCTTGCCGCGTACGCCGTCGGTGCCGAAGAGACGACCCATCCGGGCAGGCTATCGGGGCGCGGTGATCAGCGCTTGCTGTACTGCGGAGCCTTGCGGGCCTTCTTCAGGCCGGCCTTCTTGCGCTCCTTGATCCGCGCGTCGCGGGTCAGCATTCCGGCCTTCTTCAGGGCGGGCCGGCTGGCCTCGCTGTCGACCGCGTTGAGCGCGCGGGCCACCCCGAGCCGCAGCGCGCCGGCCTGGCCGGTGGTGCCGCCGCCGTGCACGCGCGCGATGACGTCGTAGGAGTCGGCCACTGCCGCCGCGGAGAAGGGCTCGGCCACGACCTGCTGGTGCACCTTGTTGGGGAAGTAGTCCTCGAGCGTGCGGCCGTTGATCGTCCAGCGACCGCTGCCCGGGATCAGCCGGACGCGAGCCACGGCCTCCTTGCGCCGACCGGTGGCACCGGTCGGGGCGACCACGGCGGGACGGCCGGAGGGACCCTGGGACGCCTGGCTGGTCGCCTCGGAACGGTAGGCGATCTCGCGCTCGCCCTCGGTGAACGGGGTGACCTCGTCGATCACGTTCTCGGTCGCGGCGTTTGACACAGTGGCTTGGTCCTTAGGTTCTTCGAGCGGGTTACTGAGCGATCTGGGTGATCTCGTACGCCTGCGGCTGCTGCGCGGAGTGCGGGTGGTCCGGGCCGGCGTACACCTTGAGCTTGCTGATCAGCTTCCGGCTGAGCCGGTTCTTGGGCAGCATCCCCCACACGGCCCGCTCGACCACCTGCCGGGGGTCGCGGGCCAGCATCTCGCCGGCGGGCACCGACTTCAGGCTGCCCGGCCGGCCGGAGTGCCGGTGGTAGAACTTGTCGGTCCGCTTGCTGCCGCCGAGCGCGATCTTGGAGGCGTTGACGACGATGACGAAGTCACCGCCGTCCACGTGCGGGGCGAAGGTCGGCTTGTGCTTACCGCGCAGCAGGGTCGCCGCGGTCACCGCGAGCCGGCCCAGCACGACGTCGTCGGCGTCGATGACGTGCCAGGACCGGGTGATGTCGCCCGGCTTGGGGCTGTAGGTAGACACGGTTGTCGGCCAGCTTTCACATCGATATCGGGAGTCAAGTATCGCGTCCGGGTGACACACCCCTTGTCCGGGCGGACCCGTACCGACGCAACAGCCGTCTAGGCTACCTCGCCGCCGAAGGGTGGGTCAAAGCGTCGAGAGCACCCTTCGCCGGCCCGAACTCCGGAGAGGGCGTGGCCGGGATCATAGGGTGCCCGACTATTGCCGCGGGGACGTCCCGCGTAAGTTGTCGCCATGACGGATTCGCTCACAGTGCGCGACAACCGTACGGGCCGCGAGTACGAGATCGCGATCTCCGACGGGACCATCCGCGCCGCTGACCTGAAGCAGATCGCCGTCGACGGCGAGCCGGGGCTGGCGACGTACGACCCGGGGTTCGTCAACACGGCCTCCTGTCGCAGCGCGGTCACCTTCATCGACGGGGACGTGGGCATCCTGGAGTACCGGGGCTACCCCATCGAGCAGCTGGCCGAGCAGTCGACGTTCCTGGAGGTCTCCTACCTCCTGCTGAACGGCGAGCTGCCCAACCGGACCCAGCTGGACGAGTGGGTGCACGACATCACCTACCACACGTTCATCCACGAGAACCTGAAGCAGTTCATCGAGGGCTTCCGCTACGACGCCCACCCGATGGGCATGCTGATGGCCTCGGTCAGCGCGCTGTCCACCTTCTACCCCTCGGCGAACCAGATCTCCGACCCGGAGAACCGGCAGCTGCAGATCACCCGGATGATCGCCAAGATGCCGACCCTGGGCGCGTTCGCATACCGGCACCAGCAGGGCAAGCCGTACGTCTACCCGGACAACGAGCTGTCCTACACCGCCAACTTCCTGGCCATGCTGTTCAAGATGAGCGAGCCCCGGTACGCGGCCGACGAGCGGCTGGTCAAGGCGCTCGAGGTGCTGCTCATCCTGCACGCCGACCACGAGCAGAACTGCTCGACGAACGCCGTGCGCTCGGTCGGCTCCTCCCAGGTCGACCCCTACTCGGCGGTGGCCGCCGGGATCGGCGCGCTCTACGGGCCGCTGCACGGCGGGGCGAACGAGGCGGTGCTCGCCATGCTCCGGCGGATCGGCACCACCGACAACGTCGCCGACTTCATCACCGGGGTGAAGGACGGCAAGGAGCGCCTGATGGGCTTCGGCCACCGGGTCTACAAGAACTACGACCCGCGGGCCACCATCATCAAGAAGGCCTGCGACGACGTCTTCGAGGTGACCGGGGTCAACCCGCTGCTCAAGATCGCGCAGGAGCTGGAGAAGATCGCGCTGGAGGACGAGTACTTCGTTACGCGGAAGCTCTACCCCAACGTCGACTTCTACTCCGGCCTCATCTACGAGGCGCTGTCCTTCCCGCCGGAGATGTTCACGGTGCTGTTCGCGATCGGCCGCACTCCGGGCTGGCTGGCCCAGTGGTCGGAGCTGGTGCAGGACAAGGAGCAGAAGATCGCCAGGCCGAAGCAGATCTACACCGGCATCCGGAACCGCGACTTCGTCCCGATGGACCAGCGTTAGCCGACCAGCTCAGCCGGGCGCGGGTGGCGGTCCAGCCACCACTGGACGACCAGCAGGTTGGCGACCCAGCTGATCCAGGTGGAGACCCCGATCGCCTGATCCATCGCGACGGGGTCGACCTTGCCGCCGAGGAAGATCTCGGGGACGAAGACGGCGAACAGGATCATCGACCACAGCCGGTTCGCGATGATCGAGAAGCTCAGCGCGAAGCTGCGCAGCATCCAGCGCCGGTGGTCGAGGTAGCGGCCCTGCCGGACGGCGCGGAATCCGGCCACGGTGGTGCCGAACCACAGCCCGGCCAGGATGGTGTTGGCCACCTGCTGGTTCGCTCCGTGCAGGCCCATCGGCGCGATGACCATCACTGCTAGCGAGGCCGGCAGAGCCGCGGCGACGTAGCTGCGGCCGGAGATCCGGTGTACCCGCGGATGGTTCTGCCGCAGCCACGGCCAGACCTGGAGGCAGGCGGCCAGCAGCACCACCGAGCCGAGGAAGATGTGGGTGACCAGCAGCGGGTAGTAGCCGGGGAACGGCGGCATCGGCTGCAGCCGGGCCTGAGCCGGATCCAGGGTCAGGTACGGCGGCAGCGATAAGGCCACGAAGGCCACCGCCAGGAGGATCAGCGGGACCACCCAGGGGCGGCGTCGCCGCGGCGGACGCGGCCGGTCGCCGGGGTCGGCGGGTCGGACGGTGGGCGGGCTCAGCTCGTCGGTCGACACGGCATTCAGCCTGGTCCGAATGGCCGCCCGGCACACTGGCGCTGCCCACCGGATCGGCGGTGGGGTTACCCCCCGGTCTCAGCGGTGGAGCCGCCGGCGTAAGCGGCGGACCAGCCGGAGAACGCGGTCCCGCATCCGCGGGTGGTGCCGCTTCGGGTGGAGCGGCTCGACCGGGTCTCGTAGGGACTCGACGAGCAGCGTCGCGCTTCGCTCGGCGGGAGCGAGGAGCCGGGCCCACCGGTCCAGGGCGTTCCGGCGTCGCGCCATGGCGCCAGAGTAGTCAGAGGTCGGCCAGCGGGATCCGGAGGTCACGGCCGGTCAGGTCCACCCGGTGGTCGTATCCGCCGACCAGCCAGAGCTCGTCGCCGACCACGCTGAGCGTGCCGTACGAGGCCACCCCGGCGGGCACCTCCGCGACCAGTGTCCCGGTCGGACGGGCCGGGTCCAGCAGCTCCGCTCCGGCCCCGCCGCCGGCGACCACCACCCGGCCGTCGGGCAGCCGGACCGCACTGCCGTCCAGCTTGTAGCGCGGGTTCACCAGGCGCGGGCCGGGGCGGAACGTCTCCGTACGCAGGTCGAAGACCTCGGTGGTCCGCAGCAGGGTTCGGTCGTCGCTGGTGCCGCCGATGACCAGCACCGTGTCGGCGTGCCACGGCAGCATCGTGTGCTTGAAGCGGGCCTGGCGCAGTGAGCCGACCGATCGGACCCGGCCGTCCGCGTCGATCACCACCGCGGCGGCCGCGGCCACCTCCGGCTGTGCCTGACCCCCCGCCACCAGCACGCCGCCGTCCGGCAGCTCCACGGCGCTGTGTCCGTCCACCACCCCCGGCAGGTCGGGCCCGCCGGCCCAGGTACCGGCGGCGGGGTCGAAGATCTCGCTTCCCGCGGTGCCGCCCCGCCCGGTCCAGCCGCCGGTGACCAGGACCTGCCCGCCGCCCAGCCGGGCGCTGGCGTGACCGCCGCGGGCCACCCGGAGCGGAGCCGTCGTCGTCCACCGCCCGCTGGCCGGGTCGAAGATCTCGGCCGTGGCCAGTGGCGGCGTGTTCTCGGCGGCGTACCCGCCCACGACCAGCACGCGCCCGTCGGCCAACGGGGTAGCGGTGTGCCCGTCGCGGGCCTGGGTCAGCGGCGCGGCCGGTCGCTCGCCGGCCGCCGTGAGGAGGAAGGTCGAGGCCGTGGCCCGGCCGCAGCCGTCGATGTCGCAGCCGCCGGCGACCAGGACCGAACCGTCGGCCAGCGGGGTGGCGGTGTGCACCGCCCGGCCGGCCAGCGTCGCAGTCGGCGCACTGGTCGTGGTAACCGGCGGGGATGGCGGTAGGGGAACCGCCGGCGTGCAGGCGGCCAGCAGCGCGATCCCCGCCACGGCGGCCACGCCGGTCCTGTTCACATCCCGTAGACACCGTCGTCGGCTCCGGCGTTCGCCGCTGATAGACAGGGAGCCATGCCCGTCCAGGACTGGAGCCACGCCACGTTCCCCGAGTCGACGGCCACCGCCGACGGGATCCGCGAGATCGAGGCCGGTCCGGCGGGCAGCCGCCACGTCTCCATCGAGCTGGGCCTGACCTACGCGGTCAAGGACGGACGGCCACTGCACCTCGTGGTCGTCCGGCCCGGCCTCGACTGGGCCACGACCGGCCCGGACGACGATCCCGAGACCTTCCCCCTGGTCGTGTTCGTCCAGGGGTCGGCGTGGCGCGAGCAACAGCTGGGGGTCGCCCTGGCCCCGCTCACCGCGTTCGCGGAGCGGGGCTACGTGATCGCCATCATCGAGTACCGGCCGTCGTCGGTGGCCGCCTTCCCAGCGCAGGTCGCCGACGCGATGACGGCGACCCGCTGGCTGCTCGACCACGCCCGCGACTTCGGCGTCGACCCCGCACGGGTGGCCATGTGGGGTGACTCCTCGGGCGGTCACACGACCTTGATGGCGGCGGTGGCCGGACACGATCCGTCCTTCACCGACGAGCCAGACCAGCCACCGTTGCCGATCCGCTGCTTCGTCGACTTCTACGGACCGACCGACCTGGGCCGGATGGACGACGAGCCGACGACCATGGCCCACAACGCCGCGGGGTCGCCGGAGAGTGACCTCCTCGGCGGCGGCGAGCTGTCGACCATCCCCGACCGGGTCCGGCGGGCGGACCCGCGGACGTACCTGACCGCCGAACGCCCGTTGCCGCCCGTGTTAATCGCGCACGGCACCAAGGACCGCTCGGTCCCGTTCGCCCAGAGCATCCTGATCTATGAGGCCCTGAGGGCCGCGGACCAGCCCGTGGAGATGGTCAAGGTCCGTGGCGCCGCCCACGGCGGCACCTCCTTCTGGACCGACGAGCTGCTGGACCTGGTCGCCGACTTCCTCTCCCGCCACCTCAGCTGACGGGATCCGCACCCATTCGGAGCATCTGCACCCTCTGCGGGCGGTGCCGATCCAAGCAAGGCGTGCAGATCAGGGGACGATGCCGGCGGTCAGCACGGCGGCGGCTGCTTCCCGGCTCCCGGTCACCGTCAGCCGCCGGTCGTCCAGCCCCAGCCGACCCCACAGCAACAGCACCAGCGCCTCGGCCGGCCCGCTCACTTCGGCGTCCGCGGACCCGGGCGCCTCGCCGGTGCCGTCCCCGTGCAGCACCCAGGTCGGGCCACCGTCGACGGCGACGGCCAGCGACCGGGCCAGCGGTGGGATCCGCTTCAGCCGCACCTGGCGCGGGAAGAACAGGGTCACCACCT
>DATHBQ010000131.1:0-1799 GCA_035296105.1 Propionibacteriaceae bacterium
GAGTCGCCCTCGTCGCCCGACACCCCGCCATCGCTCCGCTGACCGGGATCGTTCGGGTCGAGGCCGGCGCCGACGGTATCGGCACGCTGGTCTGGGACGCCGGAGTGCCGCCGGACGCGCTGGAGCGGGCCCTGGCCGCCACCGCCGACCACGCGCTGCACGACTCGGGTCTGCGCCGGGTGGAGGTGGCCGTCGCGGGCCGGGACCGGCTGGTCCGGCGGGCGGTGCTGCGGGCCGGGTTCCGCCAGGAGGGGGTGCAGCGATCGGCCGTCCTGGGTCAGGACGGGGTGGCGGACGACCGCTACCTGTTCGCCCGGCTGGTAACCGACCAGATCGGCGGCTCCCACGGGTTCTCCGGCGTCATGAACTCCACCCTCCCCCGCAAGCGGCTGATCGCCCACGTGCTGCTGCGCGACGACGAGGGCCGGGTGCTGCTCTGCGAAACCCAGTTCAAGCCGGACTGGGAGCTGCCCGGCGGCATCGTCGAGCCGGGCGAGTCACCCCGGCTGGGCGCGATCCGGGAGGTGACCGAGGAGCTGGGCGTGACCTGGCCGATCGGCCGGCTGCTGGTGGCCGACTGGATGCCGCCCTACCTGGGCTGGGAGGACGCCATCGAGATGATCTTCGATGGCGGTCGGGTGACCGAGGACCAGCTGGCCGGGTTCGTGCTGCAGCCGAGCGAGATCCGCCGGGTCAAGCTGTGCACCCTGGACGAGGCGGCTGGACTAGTGACGCCGATCGCTCACCGGCGGCTGGCCCTGGCGGCTCGCCTGGGTCCGGCCGAGATGGCCTACACCGAGGACGGTGCGCCGCCGGCCGATGTGCCCTGAGGCGGTTATCGCTCCAGCTCCAGCCGCACGGTCGGCAGCGCGATCAGCAGCACGTTCTCCGGGCAGGCCACTGTGGCCGTCCCCTGCGGCGCGATAACCCGGCCGATCGACGCCATCGGCAGCGTCTCCCGCTGGCTCCCGGACCGCAGCGTGCCCTGACCGGTGGTCCTGTCCACCGTAAAGCTGATCTGCCCGCCTTCGGGCTGGTAGGTACCGTCGGCCGTCCCGTCGATGGTGAGCTGTGCGGACTCCCCGGCGAGGTTGACCGTGATCGGGCGCTGCCCCTTGCCGACCAGGTTGTAGCGGCCGTTGTCGAAGGTGACGGTCACGTCGCCGCCCTGCCCGGTTCCGTACGTCGCCTGCTGGCCGAGGCCGATGAACCGGACCAGCCGCCAGGTGCCGGTCAGGCACTCGGCGCCAGGGACCAGGGCGGTGGAGGTGCCGGTCGGGCTGCTCGAGCCGACGGGGCTGGACGGGGCGACGAGCGAGGGAGAGGCGGCGGACGGGCTCGGCGCAGAGGTCACCGGCGTCGGCGTGCCTCCCGGACCACCGCCGCTCGAGCACCCGGCCAGCAGCACCAACGCCGTCGCGGCCGCCAGGCCCACCCCTTTACCCACGTCGGCCCACCGTAGCCGACTCACAACGTCGAGAGCGTGAACGAGAGGCCGGCGCCACCGGTGACCGACGCGGAGGAGACCGGAGCGTCGGACGCGGCGGCGCCGACATCGAGCTTCTCGCTGCCGTCCTCCTCCGGGCGCCGGCCCTCGGCGTACCGGTCCAGCCGATGACTGAGCACCGTGAAGACGACGGCCCCGACGGCCAGGCCGAGGGCGGCCCGCCAGATGCCGCCCCGTTCGTAGGAGTCCTCGAACAGCTCGAACGCCGAGGCCGTGATCAGGGCCCCCGCGGCGAAGGCGAGCATCGCGGCCAGCACCCGCTCCGGGATCCGCAGCCGGATTCCGGAGCGCG
>DATHBQ010000132.1:0-7759 GCA_035296105.1 Propionibacteriaceae bacterium
CAAGCCGCAGTTCGAGGTCGGTCGGGAGCGGCTGGGCCCGGGCGGGGTCGTCCGGGCGGACCACCTCCGCCACGCCGCCGTAGCGGCCGTGGCGACCGCGGCCGAGGAACTCGGCTGGACGGGGCAGGCGACCGTCCCCGCCCGGGTGGCCGGCGAGTCCGGTAACCAGGAGTACTTCCTGCTGCTCCGCCGGGGTTCGTCCTGAGCTCGTCGTCGGGCCCTTCGACAGGCCCTGGCGCATCCGGCCTTCTATGCTGAACCGGTGACCACGCCGACCGCCGTCCGCAACGGCCAGCAGCCGCCGCGCCGGGTGGCGGTGATCACCCATACCGGCCGACCCGCCGCGGTCACTGCGGCCAACCGGCTGGTGGAAGGGCTGAGCGCGGCCGGCATCGTGTCGGTCCTGCCGCCCGAGGACCTGCCCGCGATCGACCCCCGGCTGGCCGACGTGGTCGCCCCGCTGAGCAAGCCGGTGCAGGCCCAGGACGGCATCGAGCTGATGGTGGTGCTGGGCGGCGACGGCACCATCCTGCGCGGCGCCGAGTGGGCGCACGGGTCGGCGGTCCCGCTGCTCGGGGTCAACCTGGGCCACGTCGGGTTCCTGGCCGAGGCGGAGTCGTCGGAGATGGACAGCATCGTCGACCACGTGGTGGACCGTTCGTACACCGTCGAGGAGCGGTTCACCATCGAGGTCACCCTGCGCGAGTGCGACTCCGGGGTCGTGGTGTGGTCGGACTTCGCGGTCAACGAGGTCTCGATCGAGAAGGCGTCCCGGGAGCGGATGCTCGAGGTGCTGGTCGAGGTCGACGGCCGTCCGCTGTCCCGCTGGGCCTGCGACGGCATGCTGGTGGCCACGCCCACCGGCTCCACCGCGTACGCTTTCTCCGCCGGCGGACCGGTGATCTGGCCGGGCGTCGACGCGATGCTGGTGGTGCCGCTGAGCGCGCACGCCCTCTTCGCCCGGCCCCTGGTGCTGAGCCCGACCTCCACCGTGGTGGTGGAGATGATCGACGTGTCGCAGACGCACGGTGTGGTCTGGTGCGACGGCCGCCGGTCGGCCGAGCTGCGGACCGGGATGGAGATCGAGGTCACCCGCAGCGCCCATCGGCTCCGCCTGGCCCGCCTGTCCGAGGCCCCGTTCACCGACCGGCTGGTGCAGAAGTTCGGGCTACGGGTCGAGGGCTGGCGCGAGGCGGCGGACCCAGTTGCCCACGATGCTGGCTGAGCTCCGCATCGCCGACCTCGGCGTGATCAGCGAGGCCACCATCGAGCTGCATCCCGGGCTGACCGTGGTCACCGGCGAGACCGGCGCGGGCAAGACCATGGTGGTCACCGGTCTCGGTCTGCTGCTCGGCGGCCGCGCCGATCCCAAGGCCGTCCGCCGTGGCGCCGAGCGGGCCCGGGTCGAGGGCCGCTTCACGGTGTCCGACCTCGAGCTGCTGGCTCCGGCGGTCGCGGCCGGTGCCGAGCTCGAGGACGGCGAGCTGCTGGTCGCCCGGCACATCACGGCGGCGGGCCGCTCCCGGGCCTATCTGGGCGGAGCCCAGGTGCCCGCCCCGGTGTGCGCCGCGGTGACCGAACCCTTGATCACCATCCACGGGCAGTCGGAGCAGACCCGGCTGGGCACGGCCGACCGGCAGCGGGAGCTGCTGGATCGGTTCGCCGGAGAGGCGGTGACGCCGGTGCTGGCCCGCTACCGCGCCGGCTACGCCGAGCGCCGGTCCGCCGCGGCCGAGCTGGAGCAGCTGCGGTCAGCGGCCCAGGCGCGGGCCCGGGAGGTGGACCTGCTGCGCTTCGGGCTGGGCGAGATCGAACAGGTCGGCCCCGAGCCCGGCGAGGACGTCGCTCTGGCCGGCGAGGCCCGGCGGCTGCAGTCGGCCGATGACCTGCGGCTGACCGCCGCAACCGCGCTGACCCAGGTAGCCGGTGGCGACGACGAGGCCGGAGGTGCGCTGAGCGCGGTGACCGCCGCCCGGAAGGCGATCGAGACCGGGACCGGCGATGAGACTCTGACCGGGATCGCCGGGCGGTTGGCCGAGCTCGGCTACGGACTGGCCGACGTTGCGGCGGATCTCGCCGGATACCTCAGCGACCTGGAGGCCGAGCCGGGACGTCTGGAGCAGATCGCCGAACGCCGCGCCGCGCTCGCCGGGCTGACCCGCAAGTACGGCGCGTCGGTCGACGAGGTACTGGCCTGGGGCGCCGCCGCGGCCGTCCGGCTGGCCGAGCTGGAGGCGGGCGACGACCGGGTCGAGGTGCTCGCGGTGCGGGTCGCCGAGCTGGACGACATGCTGGCCGAGCTGGCGGGCCGGCTGACCCGGTCCCGGCAGGAGGCCGCCGACGGGTTCGCCCGGGCGGTGGTCGCCGAGCTGGTCCCGCTGGCCATGCCGCACGCCCGGCTGGTCTTCACCGTCAGTCCCGCCGACCTCGGGCCCTTCGGCGCCGATCAGGTCGAGCTGCTCTTCAGTGCCAACCCGGGCAGTGAGCCCCGCAGCCTGGCCAAGGTCGCCTCGGGCGGCGAGCTGTCGCGGATCCGACTGGCGCTGGAGGTGGTGCTGGCGGCCGACCGGACCAGCCAGACGCTGGTGTTCGACGAGGTGGACGCCGGCGTCGGCGGACGGGTGGCCACCGAGATCGGCCGCCGGCTGGCCCAGCTGGCCCGGCACAACCAGGTGGTGGTCGTGACCCACCTGGCGCAGGTGGCCGCCTTCGCGGACCGGCACTACATGGTGGTCAAGGCCGACGACGGCCAGGTCACCACCAGCGGCGTCTCGTTGGTCACCGATGAGGGACGGGCGGCCGAGCTGGCCCGGATGATGGCCGGCCTGGAGGCCACCGAGTCGGCGCTGGCCCATGCCGGTGAGCTGGTCGAGCTCGCGGCGGCGACCCGGCGTACGGCCTGACCGTCGCCGCGCGGAAAGTCGGCTGGGCCGGAAGAGGCCCCGTGGCAGGATGGCATCCACGATGAGACTCCCGACGCTGCTGCGGCGACGTGGTGCGCCCACCGAGGTTGGTGGCCTGGTGCGGCTCGACCGCCGTACCAAGAACCTCACCAAGCGGCTCCGGCCGGGAGAGATCGCTGTCATCCACCACACCGACCTCGACCGGGTCAGCGCCGAGGCCCTCGTCGAGTGCGGGGTGACCGCGGTGGTCAACGCGGTTCCGTCGGTGTCTGGTCGCTATCCCAACATGGGGCCGGGAATCCTGATGGAAGCGGGCATCCTGCTGGTCGACAACGTCGGCGAGGACGTCTTCGCCGCTCTGCACGAGGGGGACCGGGTCACCCTCGACGAGGGGCGGCTGCTGGACCAGCACGGCAAGGTCGTCGCCGAGGGGACCCTCTACACCACCGAGATCCTCGACGAGCAGCTGCAGTACGCCCGGGAGGGCCTGTCGGACCAGATCGAGGCGTTCGCCGAGAACACCATGACCTACCTGCGGGTGGAGAAGGAGCTGCTGCTCGAGGGCGTCGGCGTCCCCGACGTGGCCACCCAGTTCGAGGGCCGGCACGTGCTGATCGTGGTCCGGGGCTACGACTACCGCAGCGACCTCGACCTGCTGCGGCCCTACATCAGCGAGCAGCGGCCGCTGCTGGTCGGGGTGGACGGCGGGGCGGACGCCCTGATCGAGGCCGGCTACAAGCCGGACATGATCATCGGCGACATGGACTCCTGCTCCGACGAGACGCTCCGCTGCGGCGCCGAGCTGGTCGTGCACGCCTACCACGACGGCCGCGCTCCGGGGCTGGACCGGATCCACGCCCTAGGCCTGTCCGCCGTGGTGTTCCCGGCCCTGGGCACCAGCGAGGACGCGGCCATGCTGCTCGCGGACTTCAAGGGAGCCCGGCTGCTGGTCGCCGTCGGCACCCACGCCTCCCTGGTGGAGTTCCTGGACAAGGGCCGGGCCGGCATGGCATCCACCTTCCTGGTCCAGCTGCGGGTGAAGCACAAGCTGGTCGACGCCAAGGGCCTGTCCCGGATCTACCGAAGCCAGATCCGGACCTGGCACCTGGTCCTGCTGGTGCTGTCCGGTGTGCTAGCCCTGGTCACCGCCCTGTTGTTCACCGACGTGGGGTGGGCGGTGGGCAGCGTGATCGGGGCCCGGCTCCGCGACTTCCTGTTCTGGGTGCGGGGGTTCTTCACGTGAGCGCGAGGACCTAGCGGAGATGATCAACTTCCGGTACCACATCGTCTCCCTGATGGCGGTGTTCCTCGCCCTGTCCGTCGGCATTGCCGTCGGGGTCTCCCTCGGTCCGGCGGTCGACCAGGGTCTGCTCCGCCAGGCCGAGCAGGACCGCAAGCAGGTCACCGAGCTGCGCAACGAGATAAACCGGCGCAACGCGCTGGATGCCTACCGTCAGGCGTACGACGAGCAGACCGCCGACCCAGTGCTCGAGGGCGCGCTCCGTGACGTACGCGTGGCCATCGTGTCCATGCCCGATGCCCCGGGCCGGGTGGTCACCGACCTGGCGGCGGCGGTGGCCACCGCCGGTGGCAGCGTGGTCCGCGAGGTGGAGGTCCGGCCGGACGCCTTCGACCCGGCGCGGTCCGAGGCGCTGACCGAGGCGCTCGCCGGCCTGGCCGACCAGGTGCCGCTCACCGAGGGGATGACCCAGGCCGAGAAGGTCGGTGCCGCGCTGGCCCGGTCCGTCGCCTCCACCCAGCTGGAGAACCGCGACCCGCTGGCCCTCGCCCTGGACACGGCCCTCACGCGCGGCGGCTTCGCCACCATCAGCCGTAGCACCGAGATGCAGGCCCAGCTGGTGATCGTGGTCGCAGCGGAGGCCACCGACCCGCCGGCCGAGGCGGAGCTGCTCACCGCTCACGTCGAGCTGGACCTCGCCCTACGGGACCGGGCGGCCGTCGTCGTCGCCGGACCCAACAGCGCCGAGATCGAGGGGACCGATGTGCTGGCCGTCCGCACCGACCCGCAGGGCAACCAGCGGCTGAGCACCGTGGACGTCGCCGACCTGAGCAGCGGTGTGGTGACCACGATGCTGACCGGGCAGGAGCAGCTGCTGGGCCGGGAGGGACAGCACTACGGGGCGCTGGCCCGGGCGGAGGCTCCGCTGCCGACCCTTCCGGTCCGGTGACGGTGCGCCGGAACGCCGCGGCAGTGCTGGCCGGACTCGCGGCCGCCCTCGTCACCGGCCTGGCCAACCGCCGGGCGGTGGCCGCTGCGGCCGGCCGTCCCCAGGGTCGCTGGATCCGGACCAACCACGCCGGCGCGCCGGTCACCCTCGCCGAGGGCCCCATAGCCGCGGCCGGACTGCTGACCGGCCTGGTTGTCCAGCATGCCCTCGGCGGGCCGGCGTACCGCACCGCCGCGATGGCTCTGGCCGGCCTGGGCTCGGCGGCGGTCGGCGGGTACGACGACCTCTTCGGGACCGCGCAGGCCAAGGGTTTCGCGGGCCACCTGCGGGCGTTGCGAGCCGGCCGGGTCACCAGTGGGTCGGTCAAGATCGCCGGCGTCGGCGTCAGTGCCGCGGCGGCGGCGCTGGTCCTGGGCCGGGCCCGGGGCGCCCGGCCGATGGGGAGGGTCGTCGACCTGGGCATTGACACCGCGCTGGTCGCGGGCACGGCCAACCTGGTGAACCTGTTCGACCTGCGTCCCGGACGGGCGGCCAAGGTCCTGCTGCTGCTCGGCGGAGGGCTGGTGGGGGCGGGTTCGGCCCCGGCGGTCGGGGCCGCGGCCGGGAGTCTGCCCACCGACCTGGCCGCGCGGTCGATGCTCGGCGACTGCGGCGCCAACGGCCTGGGCGCAGCGGTGGCCACCGTCGCCGCGGACCGGATGCCGCGGGCGGCCCGACTGATCGCCCTGGCGGGGGTGGTCGCGCTCAACCTGGCCAGCGAGCGGGTCAGCTTCACGGCGGTGATCGAGCGGCACCCGGTGCTCCGGACCCTGGACGGCCTCGGCCGCGACCGCCCCTCCTCGGTCCCGGAACGCGGGTGAGACGCGGCTTCGCCGCGGTCGCCCTGAGCGTGGCCGGGCTCACCCTCGCCGCCCGCATCCTCGGGTTCGGCCGGTCGCTGGTGTTCTCCAAGACGGTCGGCGACACCTGTCTGGGTGACGTCTACAACGCCGCGAACAGCCTGCCCAACGCGCTGTTCGAGATCGTGGCCGGCGGGGTGCTGGCTGGTGTTGTCATTCCCGTGGTCGCCCGCCACGTCGGCGCCGGCCGCCGGTCGGAGGCGGGAGCGACCGTGTCCGCCCTGGTGACCTGGACGCTACTGGTGCTGACCCCGGCCGGCCTGGCCGCGCTGGCCGGGGCGGGCCTGTACGGCCGGGCGTTCGCCAAGGCCGACTGCGCCGGCAGTGATGCGGTGCTGGCCGGGCTGCTGGTGATGTTCGTCCCGCAGGTCTGGCTCTACGGGCTGGCCGTGGTCAGTGCCGGCGTGCTGCAGGCCCACGAGCGGTTCCTGGCCGCGGCCGCGGCTCCGCTGGTCTCCAGTCTGGTCGTCATCGCGGCCTACCTCGCCTTCGCCGGACTGGCCGGGCCGGACGCCGGAGCCGACCCGGCGACGCTGAGCCGCAGTGCGCTGCGGGCGCTCGGCTGGGGCACCACCGCCGGGGTACTCGCCCTGACGCTGACCACCCTGGTTCCGCTGCTTCGGCTGGGCCTGCGCCTGCGACCCCGGCTGCGGTTCGCGGCAGGCGACCGGTCGGTGGTCGGCCGGATCGCCGCGGCCGGTCTGGTCGGCCTGGTGCTGCAGCAGGTCAGCGTGCTGGTGATCAGCTGGGCGAACCAGCAGACCGGCGACCAGGGAGCGCTCACCCGATTCACCTGGGCGAGTGCGATCTATCTGCTGCCGTACGCGGTGCTCGCCGCTCCGCTCCTGCAGCTGGTGTTCCCCCGGCTGTCGTCGGCCGCCGAGACCGGCCCGAGCGAGGTGCGGGCGGTGCTGACCCGGACCGGTCCGCTGGTCGTCGTGGCGGGCTGGCTCGGTGCCGGCCTGCTGGTCGCGACAGCCGTACCGGTGGCCCGGGTATTCGTCCTCGGACCCGGCTCCGGGCGCACCGCCGCGCTGGCCTGGCCGATCGTCGCGTACGCCCCGGCGGTCGTGGGCTTCACCCTGCTGGGGCTGGCCTCCCGCACCCTGCTGGCCCGCCATGCCGCCCAGGCCGCCGGCCTGACCACCGCCGTCGGCTGGGCCGTGGTCGTGGTAGCGGTGCTGGTCCTGCGGCAGGTGGTGCCGGTCGAGTGGCTGGTCCCCGCCCTGGCCGGCAGCGTCTCGCTGGGCATGGTCGCCGGGGCCGTCGTCGGCTGGCGGTTGGTCCGGCGGCTAGATCCGGAGGGTCGGTCGGTCGGGCTCGCCGGACCGATGTGGGTGGGCGCGGCCGGTGCGACGCTGGCCGGCGGGCTCGGCGCAGCGGCGTCGATACCGCTGGCCGGGACGACGATCGGTTGGGCGGTGGTAGGGGCGCTGGGCGTGTCGGTGCTGGCGATGGCGATCTACGCCGGCGTGCTGCGGGTGGCCGCGCCGGCGCTCTTCGGCCGGTTGTCGGCGCTGCGTCATCGGGCGGACGAGTCCCGGGGGGTCGCCCCGTGAATCTCGCCCAGGTGCTCACCGCCAGCACCGGCGGCATCGGCCGGCACGTCGCCAGTGTGGTCGTCCGGCTGGTCGACCGGGGCCACCGGGTACGGGTGTTCTGCCCGCCGGCCACCGCGACCGCCCACGAGCTGACCGGGACGGGCGCCGACGTCCGACCGCTGGCCGACCTCGCCGGCGCCGGCCTCCGGAGGGCCGACCTGGTGCAC
>DATHBQ010000133.1:0-2145 GCA_035296105.1 Propionibacteriaceae bacterium
AACACCATGCCGGAGAAGACGCTGCAGGCCTTCGCCGACCACGGCGAGGTGCGCGGCGACATGGTCAGCGATACCGAGACCGAGGCTCAGCAGGTGATGGACGACCTGGCCGCGGTGGGCATCTCCTCCGACGACGTGGTCGACGTCCTGGAGCGCGAGGGCGTGGAGAAGTTCGAGGCGTCCTGGAACGAGCTGGTGGAGACGGTGCAGACGGCCCTCGACGACGCCAAGAAGGGCAAGGACAACCCCGGGGCCAGTGCGGACCCCGACGTTTCCGAGACGCCCGCCTAGTGGGAACTGAATGACGGCGGTTCACCCGAACCCCCTTCGCGATCCGCAGGACCGGCGACTGCCGAGGATCGCCGGCCCTTGCGTGCTGGTGATCTTCGGCGTGACCGGGGACCTGGCGAGCAAGAAGCTGATGCCCGCGGTCTACGACCTGGCCAACCGTGGGCTGCTGCCCCCTGGCTTCGCCCTGGTCGGGTTCGCCCGGCGGGACTGGGAGCAGCAGGACTTCGCTCAGGTCGTGCACGACGCGGTCAAGAGCAACGCCCGGACGCCCTTCCGGGAGGAGGTCTGGCAGCAGCTCTCGGAGGGCATCCGGTTCGTCTCCGGCGAGATCGGCGACTGGGACTCCTTCCACCGGCTGGCCGAGACGATCGCCGAGCTGGACAAGGAGCGCGGCACCGGCGGCAACCACGCCTTCTACCTGTCCATCCCACCCGGGTTGTTCGAGACCGTGGTCGGGCAGCTCCAGGAGCACGGGCTGGCCGAGCAGACCGACGACCGCTGGAGCCGGGTGGTGATCGAGAAGCCGTTCGGGCACGACCTGGCCAGCGCCCGGGAGCTCAACCGGATCGTCTCCAGCGTCTTCCCCTCCTCGGCGGTGTTCCGGATCGACCACTACCTGGGCAAGGAGACGGTGCAGAACCTGATGGCGCTGCGCTTCGCCAACCAGCTGTTCGAGCCGGTGTGGAACAACCACTTCGTCGACCAGGTGCAGATCACCATGGCCGAGGACATCGGTATCGGCGGCCGCGCCGGCTACTTCGACGGCATCGGCATCGCCCGGGACGTGATCCAGAACCACCTGCTGCAGCTGCTGGCGCTGACCGCGATGGAGGAGCCGACCTCCTTCGAGGCCCGGCAGCTGCGGGCCGAGAAGCAGAAGGTGCTGGCCGCCGTCCGGCCGGCCAAGCGGCTGGATCTGCACACGGCGCGCGGAGCGTACGCCGGCGGCTGGGCCGGTGGCGAGAAGGTCCGCGGCTACCTCGAGGAGGACCGGATCCCGCCGGACTCCAGGACCGAGACGTACGCGGCCATCCGGCTGGACATCGACAACCGGCGCTGGGCCGGAGTGCCGTTCTACCTTCGCACCGGGAAGCGGCTGGCCCGCCGGGTGACCGAGATCGCTCTGGGCTTCAAGCGGGCGCCGCACCTGCCCTTCACCAAGACCGACACCGCGGACCTGGGCTACAACGCGCTGGTGCTCCGGATCCAGCCGGACGAGGGGGTGACCCTGCGGTTCGGCGCCAAGGTGCCCGGCACCCAGATGGAGATCCGCGAGGTCAACATGGACTTCGCCTATGGCGGCTCGTTCACCGAGTCCTCGCCCGAGGCGTACGAGCGGCTGATCCTGGACGTGCTGCTCGGTGACCCGCCGTTGTTCCCCCAGCACCAGGAGGTCGAGCTCTCCTGGGAGATCCTCGACCCGATCCTGGACTACTGGGCCAGCCGGCCCGAGCAGCCCGAGCCGTACGAGCCCGGCTCCTGGGGGCCGGCGGGCGCCGACGCCATGCTGGCCCGGGACGGCTTCACCTGGCGGCGGCCATGATCATCACCCTGGACGACACCAGCTCGGCCAAGATCTCCGCCGAGCTGCTGCGGGCCCGGCGGTCCGCCGGCAGCCCGGCCCAGGGCCTGGTGCTGACCATGATCGTGGTCTGCGATGCCTCCGAGTTCGCCGACGCCATGGAGGCGAGCATGGCCGCCGGACGGGAGCACCCCTCCCGGATCCTGCTGGTGGTCAGCAGCGGCGGAGGGGAGGCGGGTCTGGACGCCGAGGTGCACATCGGCGAGGGCACGCCCGGCGAGGTGGTGGTGATCCGGATGCGCGGCGCGGTCGCCGAGCATCCGGCCTCGGTG
>DATHBQ010000134.1:0-3663 GCA_035296105.1 Propionibacteriaceae bacterium
CACGTCGGCCTGGAGAGCGAGGGCGCTGTGCCGCCGCAACGGGCGGAGGAGCACGCTCTGGCGGACCGGGCCGCGGGTGCCCTGCTGCTGCGCGATGCCGGCAGCCCGGCCGACACCCGCTGGATGGACTACCGCGACGACTTGCCGCGGATCATCCGGGCGGGTCGGCACATCGCCCGGCCGAAGCGTTACCTGCGCAACTACGCCGCCGAGGTCGAGCCGGCCGAGCTGGTGGCGGAGGTGGAGCGACAGGCCGCCCGGGGCGACGGCTGGATCAAGCTGGTCGGCGACTGGATCGACCGCGAGATCGGCGACCTCGCGCCGCTCTGGCCGGTGGAGGCCGCGCGGGCGGCGATCGCGCGGGCCCACGAGCTCGGCTGCCGGGTCACCGCGCACGTGTTCGGCGAACAGGCTCTGGCCGAGCTCCTTGACGCCGGTATCGACGGGATCGAGCACGGCACCGGGCTGACCGAGGAGACCACGGCACTCATGGCCGAGCGGCAGGTCGCCCTGGTGCCCACGATGGTGCAGCTGGAGAACTTCGAGTCCTACGCCCGGGCCGGCGAGGCCAAGTTCCCCGCGTACGCCAAGCACCTCCGCGCCCTGTACGCGACCCGGATCGATCGCTTCGCCGCGGCCCGCGAGGCCGGCGTGCCGATCTACGCCGGAACCGATGCCGGCGGCTACCTGCCGCACGGGCTCGTCGGGGCGGAGATCGCCGCCCTGGCCGCCTTCAGCTCGGCGGAGTACGCACTGGGCGCCGGGTCCTGGCGGGCCCGGGCCTGGCTCGGCCGGCCGAACGCCCTGGTCGAGGGAGCCCCGGCGGATCTCGTGGCGTTCGGCACCGATCCCCGGCACGACCTCGGGGTGCTGCGGCGTCCGGTCCGGGTGGTCCTGCGGGGCGTCGTTGTCGAATGACGACACTCCGGACCGCATTCGGGCGGCCTGTCGTTTGAAACGGTAACGAAACGGGTCGTCGACCAACGACACGACGCCGACATCACCTTCGTCCTGACCACGAACCGGACGAGATCACCATCACCATCGACCGGCCGGAGCTGGCGGACACCGGTGGCCCGAGCCTGGGCCTTGCGGTGGCCGGTGGAGTGCTGCTGGTGGTCGGTGGCACCGTGCTCAGCCTGACCCGGCGCCGGGTGTAGCAACCGCGCCGGACCGACTGGGGTCCGAGGAAGCCACGCTTCCTCGGACCCCTTCTCGTTCCCCTGGAGGGGTCCTGGTCTTATCGTGACCGGGTGACCGACTGGATCTGCGCCACCTGTGCCGTCGAGTACCCCGACACCGACCAGCCGCCGAACACCTGTCCGATCTGCAGCGACGAGCGCCAGTACGTCAAACCGTCCGGCCAGCGGTGGACCACTCTGGCCGAGCTTGCGTCGGCCGGCCACCGCGGTTCGGTCAGCGAGGTCGAGCCCGGGCTGCTGGGCATCCGGATCGAAGCGAGTGTGGGCATCGGCCAACGCGCGCTGCTGGTCCAGACGCCGGCGGGCAACCTGCTCTGGGACTCCACCGGCTACGTCGACGACGACCTGGCCGGCCAGGTTGCAGCCGCGGGCGGCATCGCCGCGATAGCGGCCAGCCACCCGCACATGTTCGGGGCCCAGGTGGCCTGGTCACGTCACTTCGACGACGCACCGGTGTACGTCGCCGCCGCTGACCAGGAGTGGGTGCAGCGGCCGGACCCGGTGATCCGCACCTGGGACGAGCCGACCGAGGTGCTCCCCGGAGTGACCCTGCACCGGATCGGTGGCCACTTCCCGGGCAGCGCCGTGGCCCACTTCACCGGAGCGGACGGCCGCGGCGTGCTGCTCACCGGAGACACCGTGGCCGGCACGCCGGACGAGCGCTGGGTCTCGTTCATGCGCAGCTTCCCCAACAAGCTGCCCCTGTCAGCGGCGGTGGTGGAGAAGGTGGTGTCCCGGGTCCTGGAGCTGGACTTCGACCGGTTGTACGACAACTTCGGCGCCCGGGTGGCCGGCGATGCCGCGACCTGGGTCCGTCGCTCGGCGGACCGCTACATCGCCTGGGTGCGCGGCGACTTCGACCACCTCACCGGCTGAGGTCTCGCCGCATCCGGAGCTGTCGACGGGCCCTCGACAGGCTCAGGCCGCACTTGATGCGCTCAGGGCACATGCCGGATTCGACAGGCTCCGTGCACCGACGCGTGCGCCCTGGGACCGGCGCAAGAGGGTCCCCGGATGTCCACCTGCGAGCGTCAACCAGGAAGGGGAGTGCGGTCCTGCGTTGCGCCTGAGTGAGCGAACGATGCCTCTCCGTTCGTCAGCGAGGAAGCAACGAGGAGCTTCAGCGACGGACCGGGCGCGAGCAGGCAAGGATTGTCCGGTCGAGCAAGATGGGCGCATGCGTCGCCTTCTCGCCGTTGCGGCGCTGGTCGGAGGGGTGCTGCTGGCCGCCGCCGTTCCGCCGGCGTACGCGGCGGACGAGGTTACGGAGACGGTGCTGACCGTCGCCGGCACGCCGGAACCGGACGGTCGTCCCGTGCCGCTGGACGTCACGCTGCGAACCACTGACCCGGCAGCCGCCCGGCCGGCGATCGTCCTGGCCCACGGCTTCGGCGGCACCAAGGACGATCTGGCCGACACCGCCCGCACGCTGGCCGAGGACGGGTACGCGGTGCTCACCTTCACCGCCCGTGGGTTCGGTGCGTCGGGCGGATTGATCCACCTCAACCATCCCGATTACGAAGGGGCGGACGCGCGCCGGATCGTCGACCTGGCCGCCGCGCGGCCGGAGGTGCTCAAGGCCGACGGCGACCCGGTGGTCGGGTTCGCGGGGGCATCGTACGGCGGGGCGCTGGCCCTGCTGGTCGCCGGCATGGACCTCCGGGTGGACGCCATCGTGCCGGCGTTCACCTGGAACCGGCTGGACCAGGCCCTGTTCCCGCAGCATCAGGTCGGTGGAGCGGCCCGGTCGCTGGCCGACGTGAGCCCGGTGGGAGGACCAGGGGTGTTCAAGCAGGGCTGGGCGTCCCGGCTCTTCACGGGGGCCGGACGGTCGGCGGACAGTGCCCCGAGCGCTGACCCCGTCTGTGGCCGTTTCACCGCGGAGCTGTGCTCGGGCTACCGGCAGGTCGCCGAGACCGGTCGGCCCAGCCCGGCGCTGACCGACCTGCTCAGCCGGTCCGGACCGGACCTGGTGCTGGCCGACATCAGGGCGCCGACGCTGATCGTGGCCGGTGAGGACGACACGCTGTTCCCGCTGGACCAGGCCGATGCCAACCTGCGGGGCCTGCCGCCGAGCACACCCGCACGGCTGACCTGGATCGCCGGGGGCCACGACGGAGACCTGTCCGTCCACCTGCTGCTGGCGGACCTGCGGGAGTGGTTCGGCGCTCACCTGGACGGGACCGGGGAGGGGGCCGACCCCGCGTTCTCGGTGCTGGTGCCGGAGACGCCGCTGGTCGGCCGCGGCGGCGTGCGCGACCCGGAGACCCGGGTGGCCGCCGCATACCCGGGCCGGGGCAGCCCGGTCGCCGAGCGGCGACTCGCTCTCCGCGGCGACGCCCAGACCATCGTCGCGCCGCCCGGGGGCGAACCGGCGGCGCTGACCAACCTGCCGGGCAGCGGCGCGCTGGGCGAGGTGGCCAGCCCTGCCGGCTACCGGCTCGGGGTGCTGGCGGGCCAG
>DATHBQ010000135.1:0-9386 GCA_035296105.1 Propionibacteriaceae bacterium
GCGGTCGTCTGGACGGTGGACGATGCCTCTGACGGCACGCTTCGAGGGGTGGCGCCCGACGGGTCGCCTCAGTGATGCGGCGGACGCTCCACCAGGAGTCGGCTCTCCTCGGGGGTCAGGGGCCGGTCCGCGGTCACCGCCGCCGCAGAGCCTGGCGCCGCCACCTGCAGAGCGCGTCGCAGCTCGCCGACCGCGGCCCAGAACTGGGCGGCGCCGATGCCCTCCATCAGATCCGGCGGGACCACGTAGTCGGAGTCGGCCGCGGACCAGCTGAGATCGATGTCGCGGCTCATGGCCCGTTTCTCCAGCTCGGCAGCCAGCCTAGGCACGTCCGGCTGGCGTTGTTGGCCGAGGTCGGGCAGCGACTGCCCGGTGACCGCGTACGCCAAAGCCTGGTGCCACGCCGGGTAGCGGGACTCCTTAGTCACGTCGCCCATCCTCACACGCCGTCCGGCCGGCAACTTCATAGCCCGGAAATAGATTCCGAGGGTTGATCGTTCAATGGTCGTGACCGACATCGCGACTCCGCCCACGGACCTCCTCGCGTTCGAGGACGACCTGGCCGGCGGCCTGCTGATCGACTCCGACGTCCAGGACCTGCTGTTCCGGCAGGCCCGGACACCGCAGCACTTCACCGACGCGCCGGTCAGCGAGGCGACGATGCGATCGGTCTTCGACCTGGTCAAGTGGGGGCCGACCAGCCGCAACGGCCAGCCGCTGCGGATTGTCCTGGTCCGCAGTCCTCAGGCCCGCGCTCGCCTTCTGCCGCACCTCACCCCGCGGAACCAGGTGAAGGCCGAGTCCGCCCCGCTGATCGCCCTGCTGGCCGTCGACTCCGACAGCGAGGAGGCGAAGAACAGCGGGTGGTTGCAAGCCGGCTACTTCCTGATCGGCGTCCGCGCCGCCGGCCTGTCCGCCCTGCCCATGGGCGGTTTCGACCGGGCGGGCCTCGACCAGGAGTTCTTTCCCGACGGGAACCACCGGACGCTGCTGGTGATGGGCCTGGGCTACGCCACCGCGGCGGCCCACCGCCCCCGGCAGCCGCGGCTGGACTACGACGAGGTAGTCAGCACCGTCTGAGCCGGCACGGTCCGCGGCTCCCCCGCGTCGGCCAGGGTGACGTCGCCGACCACGGTGACCCCGGCCTCGAAGGTCCAGTCGCCCTCGACCGCCAGCCGGGTCGCCTGCCGCAGCGAGGGTGCACCGGCCGGGAAACGCCGCTCGAACGCAGCGATGGTCTTGTAGGAACCTGGGTCGAGATCGACCAGCGGGCCCGCGTCGGCCTGCTGGACCAGCCGCCCATCCTCGGCCACGGCGTACACGTCGGAGCGCAGCACCAGCAGGTCGTTGGTGGTCTTCACCGGCAGGAAGCGCTCCCGACCGACACCGATGGCCGTCGCCCCCGGGAAGACCTCGATCGCCGCACCCATCGCACTCTCGATCTGGACCACCTCCGGCGAGGAGGAGTCGGACGGGTCGACGGTCTTGACGTTCTTGATCATCGGCAGTCCGAGCACGCCGTTCCGCTCGGCCAGGGTCCGGGCCAGCGCCTGCAGGTCGAACCACAGGTTGTTGGTGTGGAAGTACGGATGACGGTGCTCGTCGGTGAAGTAGGTCATCTCCTCCTTCGCCGTCTGAGCAGTGTCGCGCAGGATCAGCTGCCGGTCGGACTTGCGGATGGCCAGGTGCCCGCCCTTACGGTCCGCCGCCGTGCGCCGACAGAGCTCCGCCGCGTACGGGGCTCCGCTGGCCGCAAACCATCCCGCGATCCGCGAGTCGGGGGCCGCGCCGAGGTTGTCGGAGTTGGAGACCGACGCGTACCGGTAGCCGAGCTCGAGCAGGCGGTCCAGGATCCGCGAGGTGACCAGGGAGGTGTAGAGGTCGCCGTGGCCGGGCGGGCACCACTCCAGACCCGGATCGGCCGGCCACTCCACCGGGGTCAGATCGTCCGCGCGCAGCTTCGGCTCCTGGCTCTGCACGAAGTCCAGCTCCAGACCGTCGACAGCCAGGTCCTCGTAGCGGGCCAGCGCGGCGAGCGTGTCGTCGCGGGTGCGGAAGCTGTTCATGAACATCAGCGGCAGCTTGACCCCGTACGCGGCCCGCGCGGCTCGCACCTGGGCCACGATCAGGTCCAGGAACGTGCGGCCGTCACGGACCGGGAGCAGCGACTTTGCCTGCTCCATCCCCATCGAGGTGCCGAGACCCCCGTTGAGCTTGATCATCACCGTGTCGCCGAGCGCCGCCGCACCCTGGGCCTCATCGACCGTCAGGTCGCTCAGCAGGTCGGGATCGGTGAGCGGCTCGATGCTGTCCTCGGCGATGAACCCGGTCACTCCCTGCTCCAGCTGCCGGTAGTAGGCGCTGAACACGTCGATGGCCGTCTGCGCGATGTTGGCCGCGGCCATCTTCTCCTGGGCGGCCCGGAGTCCTTCGTCGCTCACGGGACCTGATCCTAGAAGGGCTACTTCTTGGCCGGTGGGGCGAGGGAGGTCAACAGGGTGCGCGCCGCCTCGACCATCGCCGTCTGCGCGGCCGCTCGGTCGCCCATCCCGGGGTTGTCGCCGGGCTGCACGCCGTAGTCCCCGAACCAGCTGTGAGCCGCGCCCGGCACCTCGACGTACGCGGTGCCGGGCGGCAGGTCCGCCTTGACCTTCTCGATGTCGGCCGGCGCGACAAGGCCGTCGTCGCTGCCGAACACGGAGACGACCTTCAGGTCGGTGCGCTCCATCCGGCTGGCCGGATAGGCGGCGAACAGCACCAGCCCGTCCACCCGCTCGATGGTGTCGGCGGCCGTCGCCGCGGTCGTGCCCCCGAGCGAGTGACCACCTACGGCCCAGTAGGTGATGTCGGGATGGGTCCGGAGCACGGACTCGGGATGGTCGGGATCGAGGATCGAGAAGCCGAGCGGCTCCTTGAGCACTGCGACGAAGAAGCCCGCCTCGGCCAGCGGCCGCAGCAGGTGGGCATAGGCCCGGGGATCGACCCGCGCGCCGGGGACGAAGACCAGCCCGGTGGTCGGCGGGATCTCGTCGCCCGCCTGGTCCTCCCGGATCGGGCTCATCTCGTACCAGGTGATGCGGTCGGCGACCCGGACCTGTTCGTTCGGGACCAGGGCGGTCAGCGCGACCGGGGTCGCAGCCAGCGGCCGGGCGTAGGCCACGGCACCCACCAGCGACGCGGCCAGCAGCAGGGCGGGCACGGCCAGGGCGATCCGGATCGAGGCGCGCCGCCGCATCTGCTCCGGCGTCCGGCGTCGCGGGATCACCGCGTCGGCCTCGCGGTCCAACCGGCCGCCGAGAATCAGCGAGCCGGCCGCCCACAGCACGGCCACCAGGCCGACCACCGCACAGACGATGGCCAGCAGGAGCAGCGCCGGATGGCCGCTGAGCAGCACCGACCATCGGGTCCATCCCAGCCACACCGGGACGGCGATCATCGCGGCGCCGAGCAGCAGCCAGAGGATGGCCAGCACGATCCGGCTGCGGGCGCCGGGCTGGACCATGCCGGGCAGTTTAGACGTCCGGAGCGGGCAGCCTCGACGCTTGCGAACCGCTGGTGGACGGTCTCGACCGGCGCTGATGGCGAGTCGGCGACGACTCGCCCTCAGGCCGGCCACTGCAGCTAGCTGACGGGCATACCGCCGGTCACGCCGAGCATCTCCGCGGTGATGTAGCTCGACTCCTGCGAGGCGAAGAACACGAATGCCGGCGCGACCTCCGCCGGCTGCCCCGCGCGACCGAGAGGCGTGCTCTCCCCGTGTTTCTCGGCCCGCTCGGTCGGCATGGTCGCCGGGATCAGCGGCGTCCAGATAGGCCCTGGTGCGACCGCGTTGACCCGGATCCCCTTCTCCGCGAGATGGATGCCCAGGGCCCGGGTGAAGTTGTGGATGCCGGCCTTGGTGGTTGCGTAGTCCAGCAGCTCCGGCGACGGGGTGATCGCCTGTACCGACGAGGTGTTGATGATCGTCGAACCGGGCTCCATGTGCGGGATGGCCTTCTTGCACAGCCAGAACATCGCGTACAGGTTGGTCTTCATCACCTGGTCGAACTGCTCGGTGGTGATGTCGGCGATGCCACCCATCTGCGCCATCTGGTACGCCGCGTTGTTCACCAGGATGTCGATGCCGCCGAGCTCGCCGACCGCGGTGTCGATGATCTTCTGGCAGGTGGCCTCGTCGCGGATGTCGCCGGGGCAACGGACGGCCTTGCGGCCTGCCGCCTCCACCCAGCGCACCGTCTCGGCGGCGTCCTCCTCTTCACTCTCGAGGTAGCTGAGCACCACATCGGCACCCTCGCGGGCGAAGGCGATGGCCACTGCGCGGCCGATACCGGAGTCGCCGCCGGTGATGACGGCGCGCTTGCCGCTGAGTCGATCGCTGCCGCGGTAGGTCTCCTCGCCGTGATCGGGCTCGTCCTGCATCGCCTCGGTGAGACCGGGGTGGGGCAGCTGCTCGTCGGTGTGGTCGGGCTGCTCGTATTGAGTGGTGGGATCGGTCTGCTCTGTCTGATCGGGCATGTCAATGACCTATCCATCTGGCTCACGCTGAACCCATTCCGAACGATCAGCGGCTGCTGGTCAGCAGCCGGATCGCCGTGGCGGCGTCGTCCTGCCCATCGCTGGAGACATCCTTCCCGGGGTCGAGGTCTCGGTAGATGTCGAAGAAGTGGGAGATCTCCCGCAGCTGGTGGGCGGGCAGCTCGGTCAGGTCGGCGACGTCGAGGTAGGCCGGATCGCCGTCGGGCACGCAGACCAGCTTGGCCTCCCGACCGTGCCCGGTCCTGATCCAGAAGACCCCGACGACGCGAGCGCGGACCCGGACCCCGGGATATGTCGGCTCCGGCATCAGCACCAGGGCGTCCAGCGGTTCGCCGTCGGATCCCGTGGCGCCGACGACGTAGCCGTAGTCCGCCGGGTAGGCGAACGAGCCGGGCAACCGGCGGTCGAACCGCACCTGTCCCTGGTCGTCGACCTCATAGACGTTGCGGCTGTTGCGAGGGGTCTCGACGACCACCTCGACGATGTTCTCCACCCGGCTCAACCTAACTGCGGCGGGCCCGGGTGTCTCCCGCCCCGGCGGGCCCTGCCAACTGTTCCGGCTGTAGCCGAGCCCTGTTAGGTTCCGGCCATGGACGGTTATGTGATCGACCGCGCCGACGGCCGGGACGACGGGGAGGGCTGGACGGAGAACTACGAGGAGCTTCCCGGCGGAGCGAACATCTCGCTCATCCTCCAGGCCACCAGCCGGGCCGGAGTGGGTCCACGGCTGCACCTCCACCCGTACGCGGAGACCTTTCTCATCCGGCGCGGCTCGGCCATCTTCACCGTCGGCACCAAGGAGGTCGAGGGGCACGCCGGACAGGTGCTCGTGGTACCTGCCCAGACGCCGCACAAGTTCCGCACCGGGCCGCAGGGCTACGAGGCGGTGCACATCCACGCCAACCCACGCTTCGAGACCGAGTGGCTGGAGTAGCGAACTTCCCTGGGCCGAGCCGATGAGTTCACCGGGCGACGGCGGTCTAGATGAGCGAACCGCACCCACTTTCCGGAGGACAGCATGAGTTATCCACCCAGCCAGCACTTCCTCGACGTCGCGGACGGCAAGGTCTACTACGAGGTGCGCGGCTCCGGCCCCCTGCTGCTGGTGATCGGCCAACCGATGACCAGCGCTCCGTTCGCTCCTGTCGCCGACCTGCTCGCCGAGGACTACACCGTTGTGACCTACGACCCCCACGGACTGGGCCAGAGCGTGACCGACCAGCCGTCGGACCTGGTGACCCCCGACGTCGAGGCGGATGACCTCGCGAAGATCATCGATGCCGTCGGCGGCGGTCCGGCCGACGTCTTCGGCAGCAGCGGCGGGGCGGTGGCCGGCCTGGCGCTCGCGGCCAACCATCCCGACAAGGTCCGCACCCTGATCGCCCACGAGCCGCCCGTGGGCGAGCTGCTGCCCGACGCCGCACAGGCCCGAGCGGCGATCGACGACATCGAGGAGGCGTACCGGACGTACGGGTCGGGCGCCGCCTGGGGCAAGTTCATCTCCCTGGTGATGCACGACGGGCCGATTCCGGACGACGGTCCGCCGCCGGCCACCTGGCCACCGCCGGGGGTCGAGGTGCCCGAGGACGCGGCGCCGCCGGAACCCTCGGCGAAGCAGCAGGCCGACGATGAGACGTTCTTCCTGCGGATGCTCAAGCCGTTCACCCGCTACCAACCGCCGGTCGACGCACTTCGGTCGGGGCCACGCGTCGTCATCGCGGTTGGCGCCGCCTCGCACGGCGAGATGGCGCGGCGCTCGGCCGATGCCCTGGCCGATCGCCTCGGCCAGACGGCCACAGCCTTCCCCGGTGACCATGGCGGCTTCATGTTCGATCCGCCGGCGTTCGCCGAGGCGATACGGACGGTGCTGGCCGAGGGCCGGTGAATCGGACCGCCACGTCCACCGCCGCCATGGTCTGTCATGCCGTCCGACGCTGACCACCTGCTCGCCGAGCTGCGCGGGCTGGCGAACCCGACCGACCTCGAGAAGGTTCGCAAGCGCCTGCCGCCCGGCGAAGAGGTGCTCGGGCTGCGGATGGGGGACCTGTTCGGGGCGGCCAAGCGCCATCGCGACATGTCGCTCGAGGCGGTCGAGGCGTTGCTCGACCATCCCGCGTACGAGCCGCGCCTCGCCGCCTTCTGCGTGCTGGACTTCAAGGCCCGGGGCCGGCCGACAGAGGCGGAACGGGCGGCCCTGTGCGAGATCTACCTACGCCGCCACGGCCGCATCACCAGCTGGGACATGGTCGACCGCGCCGCGCCGCATGTCGTCGGCGGCTACCTCGCCGGTCGCAGTCTGGAGCCGTTGCACGAACTGGCCGCCGGCCCACCGCTGCAACGGCGTACCGCCATCACCGCGCCGCTCTACTTCATCGGCAAGGGCAGCGAGGAGGACCTGGCGGGCGGCTTCGGGCTGGCCGGACGCCTCGCCCAGGACCCGGACCCGGTGGTGCACAACGCGGTCGGCATCTATCTCAAGCACGCCGGCGGTCGGGATCCGGACGCGTTGTCGGCGTTCCTCGGCAGGTACGCCGCGGCGATGCCTCGTCCGGCGCTGCGCCTGGCCATCGAGAAGCTGCCGCCCGACGAGCGGAGCCGGTACCTCCGGTCCACCCGGCGCTGACGTCGCCTGATCGGCGGCATCTTCGCCGGTTACAGATCGGATCGTTACGCGCGACGCTATTGACATTCGATAGGTATTAAGTGAAAGTCGATGCGTGAACAAGGAGCAACTGGCCTTGGCGGGCCTCCGCGTCTTCCTGCTGGTGCTGTTCGGCGTCCTGGTCATGTTCCAGGTCGTGTCGCTGCCCGGACAGTTCGCCTACATGGCCCAGCAGGACCCTGAGCACGCCTACCTGAGGTGGCCCGCGACGGCCGTCACGGTGTTCTGGGTGCTGTGCGTCCAGGTCGTGATCGTCTGCACCTGGAAGCTGCTCACGCTCGTCAAGGCCGACCGGATCTTCAGCGACGCCGCGTTCGTGTGGGTGAACGGCATCGTCTGGTCGATCGCCGCGGCGTGGGTGGTGCTGGTCGGCGCCTTCCTCTTCATCGGCTTCAATGCAAGCGATCCCGGACTGCCGCTCCTGCTGTTCCTGATGGTGGTCGGGGTGACCGTGCTGGGATTGTTGATGGTCGTGATGCGCGCCCTGCTGCGGCAGGCCACGTCGCTGCGTAGCGACATGGAAGCAGTCATCTGATGCCCATCGTCGTCCGGATCGACGTGGAGCTGGCCCGCCGCAAGATGAGTGTGGGTGAGTTCTCGGAGCGCGTCGGGCTGACGCCCGCGAACGTCGCGGTGCTGAAGAACGGCCGGGCCAAGGCGGTGCGGTTCAGCACCCTGGAGGCCATGTGCCGGGTGTTGCAGTGCCAGCCCGGCGACCTTCTCGAGTTCGTCGAGGATGACACCACCGCGGTGGGTCGCGGTTCGGGATCAGGACTCGGAAAGGAAACCCCATGAAGTACCTCATCGCCGTCCTTCTCGTCGCCCTCGGCATCGCCGGCATCGTGGCCGGTGGGGCGGACGACTCCCCCGGCCTGCAGCTGCTGGGCCTTCTCGTCGTCGTGGCCGCGGTTGTTCTCGGCGTGCGGACGGCCCGGCGCCAGACCCGGCCCGCGCCGAAGTAGTTCGAGTGCATGCCGACCGTCGGTCAACCCGGCCGCGACGGTGGTGGGCTCGGGGTGAGGACCAGAACGGCCCGGCGCGCCCGCCGGGAGCCGGCGTAGGCGAACCGTCGCAGTCGTGCCGCCCACTCGTAGCTCTGCAGACCCGGGATCTGGTTGAGCACCGGGTCGAACGTCAGGGGGGCGTCGGGGGCCTCGTCCCAGTCGGACGGCACCTGCAGAACTCCGAACGGCGACCAGGCGCCTCGCAACCTCGAACAGGCCAGCTGGAACCGGGACCCGTCCTCGTTCAGGGGGAAGGCCGCCAGCAGCAGCGGACCCGTCGGCGACCGGTAGGGCATCAGGCTGCCGTACGGCCGGGCCGCGTGGCGGGTCGGACGCACGACGAAGCGCCCCAATGAACCGGTGCCGGTGGTGGCCAGCAGCAGGTCGCCCAGGCTTCCGTCCTCGCCGGACACCCGGAGCGCGAGCCCAAGCGTGTCCGGAAGGAACTCGGGCAGCCCCGTCGCTCGCGACAGGCGGACCAGCACCCGGTCAGTTCCCGACTCATCGATCCAGGCGACCCCGGTCCGTGCCGGGCAGCCGTGCCGATGGACGACGCCGGACCGAATGCCGCCACTCGGGTGGAGCGCCTTCCGGCGTCGGGTGCGAAGTGCCCCGACCAGGTAGAAGATCGCTCCCAGCGTTCGGCCGACGAGGGCCGCCAGGCCGAGTCCCGCCCGCCGCGCCGGGAGCCACCCGTTCGTCATGTTCGACTCCTTCGGTGGATTGACCTCATGCCTCGTCCAGTCTCCGCTTGGTAGCACGCGACCTGCTGGTCTGGGGTCCGTACACCGTCGAGACCACCGCGCGGCAAAGCTGGACCCACCCGTCCGGTCATGGCTCCGTCCAGCAGCGCTGCTTGCCGGCCGCCGCGACCCCGCCGTGCGGCCCATGAGCCGGTGACGCAGCGCCGCGGTCGCGCTACCGTGGTGACCGCACGCATTCCAGCGAGTGATGTCGCTCCTGCTGCACGACCGTGACAGGGCAGCAGGCAACAGCACTGAGGGAGACGTGACCATGCTCGAGAACCAGCGGCTGGGCTCTGTACAGACGAGCGGCCTGGCGCTCGAGGTCGCCTGCGACGAGTCCGGATTCTCCGGAGGCAACCTCGTCGGAGCGGGGAACAGCCAGGTCTTCGCCCATGCCAGCACCAGCCTCGCTACCGATGCGGCAGCCAAGCTGCTGCG
>DATHBQ010000136.1:0-7507 GCA_035296105.1 Propionibacteriaceae bacterium
GGCTCGAGCCGGACTGCTCGACGAACCGACGCGAAGTGCCCTGACCCAGATCGCTGACCAGGACCGGGCCGCGGCCGAGGCTGTGTTCGCGCGGGCGCTCCGGCTCCGCCAGGCGCTCTATCGGGTCTTCTCGGGCATCGCAGCCGGCGCGGAGGCCCCCGCGACCGAGCTCGACGCGCTGAACCAGGCGGTGGGCGAGGCGTTCGCACACACCCGCCTGCAGCGCGAAGGGGACGGCTACCACTGGGGCTGGCGGACCGACCCGCCGGCGCTCGACCGGATGCTCTGGCCCGTCGTCCGGTCGGCGGTCGACCTGCTGACCTCCGGCCAGCTCGCCCGGGTGAAGGAGTGCCCCGGCCCGGACGGGTGCGGCTGGCTCTTCTACGACACCAGCAAGAACGGCAGCCGGCGCTGGTGCAGCATGGAGGGTTGCGGCAACCGCGCGAAGGGGCGCCGGCACTACCAGCGGACGCGGGCGGTCCCGGCGTAACTGCGGACCCCTCGCTCACCCACGACGCCGCGGGTGAGCGAGAGGTGCGCAGTCAGCGAGACGGGGTCAGCGCACCCCGGTGAGGTGCTCCACCGCCAGCTGGTTGAGTCGGACGCACCCGAGGCCGCGCTCCCCCACGGCGTCCACGTCGTAGTCCTCCCAGGCCGAGCGGTCGGCGAGCAGGTCGGCGTACGACTCCCCTCGCCGAGGGTCGGCTGCCACAGCTCGGGCACCTTGGCGGCCGCGAGGGCCTCGGACCTCAGGATCGGCGCGGAACTCGGCGGCCCGCTGCTTGAGCAGCAGGTAGTGCGCAGTTGGCCGCCGCCGACTCCCACACTCTGGTGAAGTCCTCCGTCCGAGGCTTGTAGTCGAAGTGCCGCGGTCCGTCGTACGCCGGTCCGCCGCCCGGCGCCCCGTTCTCCAGGTCATGTGCTGAGGCCGGCGGTCAGGCCGCTCAGCAGCTGCCGGCGGCCGATGACGTACAGCAGCAGGATAGGCAGGGTGGTCAGCAGCACGAACGGGAGGACCGGCGGGATGCTGATGCTGTGCTCCCCCGGAAACGTGGCGCGCGTTTCACGAGAAACCGCTGACCGGGCCCGCGCCGCGCCTCCGGTCGGACGCCTACGCCACCGACCGTGGGATGACGGTCAGCACCCGGGCGACGTGGTCCCGGAAGTCGCTCATGAAGCCCCGGAGGAACTCCGCCGTGTTGTCATCGGTGACCTCGCCGTCGGGCGAGAAGATCTCCGGGGAGAACCTGATGTAGGCCTCCGGGGCGGTCATCTGTCGGGCGTTGCAGAAGCTGAGCACGCCGCGCAGGCTCTGCTGGGCCAGCGCCGTCCCGATCTGGCCGATCGACGCCCCGATGACCGCGGCGGGGATGTGGTCGAAGGAGTTCTCACCCCACGGCCGCGACGCCCAGTCGATCGCGTTCTTCAGCGCGCCGGGGATCGACCGGTTGTACTCCGGGGTGACGAACAGGACGGCCTGGGCCCCGGCAATGGCCTCCTTCAGGGCGACGGCCTCGGGCGGGTAGTTCGCGTCGTAGTCGGGGCTGTAGAGCGGCAGGTTGTCGATCCGGATCTCGGTGAACGACAGGTCCTCGGGGGCCAGGCGGATCAACGCCTTGGACAGGGTCCGGTTGATCGAGCTCTGGGACAGACTGCCGACGAAGTAGCCGACCTGGTAGGTAGTCATGACGTTCTCCTACCCACCGGATCAGAGGTTCGGTCGCTCCGGATAGGCCACGATGGAGGCGATCCGGGGCAGGAGGCGGGCATCGATCTGGTGCCCACCGGGATGCGGCAGCTCGACCACCTCGGCGCCCCGGTCGCGGAGCTGAGCCGCAAGCTCGGCCGTCATCGCCCGCGGGATCATTGGGTCCCGCTCGCCGTTGGAGATCACGACCACGGTTCCTCCCAGGTCCGCGGCCGGCGGCTCGGCGAACGGGATCATCGCCGACAGCAGCACCGCGGCCCCGAGCAAGCCCGGACGCTGCAGCAGCAGCGCGGAGGCGATGTTGGCCCCGTTGGAGAATCCGACAGCGACCAGGGAGCGCGCGGTGATCCCGTACGCCTCGCTGGCGGTCTGCACGAAGTCGGCCAGGTCGTCGGCCCTTCGGCGCAGGTCGTCCTCGTCGAAGACGCCCTCGCGCAGCCGCCGGAAGAACCGCGGCATGCCGTTCTCCAGCACCGTGCCGCGGACCGACAGCACCGCGGCACCGGGTGACAGGTGATCGCGCAATGGCAGCAGGTCGTGCTCGTCGCCGCCGGTGCCGTGCAGCAGCAGCAGCGGAGCACCCGCCGCCGTGGGCTCGGCCGGCATGAAGACGTGCGGCCGGTCCAGCCCTTTCGCGGCGTCGGTCACGGGATGTCCTGGTCCAGCTGGAGCGGCGGCAGGCTGGCGGCGATCTGGTCCCGGCTGGGTTCCAGCCACGGCGGCAGCTTGAGGTTGCGGCCCAGCTCGAGCAGCGGCTCGTCGATCGCGAAGCCCGGCGCGTCGGTGGCGATCTCGAACAGCACGCCGCCGGGCTCGCGGAAGTAGATCGACTTGAAGTACTGCCGGTCCATGATCTGGGTGACCTGGACGCCGCGGGAGATCAGCTCCTGCTGCCAGGCCGTCATCGTCTCCAGGTCCGGCGCCCGGAAGGCGACGTGGTGCACCGTGCCGCCGGCCTGCAGGCCGCGATCGCGTACGCCGGCCAGCACGTCGACCAAGGCCCCCGAGCTGCCGCCCGACATGCCGAACCGGGCCCGGTCGCCGTCCTCCGCGGTCAGGTTCATCCCGAGCAGGTCGGTGAGCATGCCGGCTGACGGGTCGAGCTGCCGCTCCGACAGGGCGATGGCGTGCAGGCCGCGTACGGCGTGCTCGCTCGGGATGTCGGCGACCCCGTCCCACCCGGAGCGGGAGTCGCCCACCGAGGCGACGAGGTCGAGGACCATGCCGTCCGGGTCGCGGAGGGTGAGCACCTCCTCCTCGTCACGGGTCCGCGGCGGGTCCACGTCCACACCGAGCTCCGTGAACCGCTGGTGCCACCAGCCGAGGGAGGTCTCCGGCACGCTGAATGCCGTCGCTGTGGTCATGCCCGCGCCCTGGCGACCCTGCGGCACGCCCGGCCACGGAAAGAAGGTGAGCAGGCTCGACGGGCTGCCCTGCTCGTCGCCGTAGTAGAGGTGGTAGGTGTCCGGGGCGTCGAAGTTGACCGTCTGCTTGACCAGCCGCAGGCCCAGCGCGTGGGTGTAGAAGTCGACGTTCCGCTGCGGGTCGGTGGCGATGGCGGTGACGTGATGGAGCCCGTGCGGGCTGACGGTCGTCATGGCCCCGAGGGTATCCCGGCCGCACTGTGCCGTCCGGGGCCTCGAGGTGGTCCGAGCTGCCGGGTACGCGCGGCACAGCTGACGACCTCGGCGGGGAAGACCCGTCAGTCCAGCGTCGCGCCGAATGCGAGGCCCAGCAGATAGGTGGCGGCCGCGGCGCCGTACCCGATCCCGAGCTGGCGCAGGGCCCGCTTCAGCGGTGAGGCGCCGGACAGGATCCCGACCACCGCCCCGGTTCCGAGAAGGCTGATCCCGACCAGCACCGCCGCAATGACCACGGCGGTCCATCCGGTCGCCCCGAAGAGGTAGGGCAGCACGGGCACCAGCGCCCCGGACGCGAAGAAGCAGAAACTGGAGAGCGCCGCCCCCCAGGCCGAGCCGACGGCCTCGTGCCGGTCCACGTGCGGGGAGTCCGCCGCGTCGGGTTCCAGGTGCAGGGTGGCCAGCACCGTACGGGCGTGCTCCTCGGCCTCCGGCGGGTCCATGCCGCGGGCCCGGTAGACCAGCGCGAGCTCGTTGGCGTCCACGTCGAGGTGCGGCAGCGCCGACTGGGACTCCGGGTCCGGCTGGGTCGACTGCAACAGCTCGCGCTGCGAGCGGACCGACACGTACTCACCTGCACCCATCGAGAGCGCCCCGGCCAGCATGCCGGCGATGCCGGTGAACAGCACGGTCCGGGTGTCGACGCCGGTGGCACCGATGCCGAGCACCAGCGCCAGGTTGCTGACCAGGCCGTCGTTGGCGCCGAACACCGCCGCCCGGAAGGTGCCGGACAGCTGCTCCCGGCCCCGAGCCGCCAGCCCGCGCAGCACCTCTCCGTGGATCCGCTCGTCGGCCGCCATGGTGGCGCTGGCGTCGGTGTCGGTCTCGTACGGCGACCGACCCTCCGCCCGCTGCATCAGGGCGAGCACGAAGACGGTGCCGAAGTACCGAGCCAGGAACACCAGCAGCCGGGTGCGCAGGCTGCTCCGGCGGGACGGTCCGGCCTCCTCCCCGAGCAGGTCCAGCCAGTGGGACTCGTGCCGCTTCTCGGCGTCGGCCAGGGCGAGCAGGATCTCCCGCTCCTCACCGGTCCGGCGCTCGCCGAGCTCGCGGTAGCCGGCCGCCTCGGCGCGCTCGTCGGCCAGATACTGCCGAAAGCGGCGGATCTGGCGGGCGCTGCGAGGCGGAGCCGACGACCTGGACACCCCCACATCATCCCAACGCGCTGCCCAGCGGCGCCCGCATCGTACAGACTGATCCGAGGGGCGAGCTCGGACTCGAGGAGGTCAGTGCACGTGGGTGATGCAGTACTGCTGGTGGGGACGAAGAAGGGGCTCTGGATCGGCCGGTCGGACGAGTCCCGGCGGTCCTGGAGCTGGTCGGACCCGGAGTTCCTGATGCAGGGGATCTACGCGACCGGCGCCGATACCCGGGGAGACGTCCCGCGGATCTTCGTGGGCGGGACCAGCGAGCACTTCGGGCCGGGCGTGTACCGCTCGGACGACCTCGGTCGGACCTGGACCGAGACCCGTGGGGCGAGCGTGAAGTTCCCGTCGGATCTGGGCAGCAGCGTCGAGCGGGTCTGGCAGATCCAGCCGGGCCCGGCGAACGAACCCGACGTGCTGTACGCCGGCACCCAACCGTCGGCGCTGTTCCGGTCGGCCGACCGCGGCGAGTCGTTCGAGCTCGTCCGTTCGCTCTGGGACCACCCCCACCGTCCGGAGTGGGGTGCCGGCTACGGCGGTCAGGCCATCCACACGATCGTTCCGCACCCCGACGACCGGCAGCGGCTCACCGTGGCCATGTCCACCGGCGGGGTCTACCAGACGGCCGACGGTGGCAGGACCTGGAATCCCGCCAACGCGGGGATCAGGGCGTCCTTCTTCCCCGACCCGTGGCCGGAGTTCGGACAGTGCGTGCACAAGGTCGCCGTGCATCCGGGCCGTCCGGAGCGGATGTTCGCTCAGAACCACGGCGGCGTCTACCGGTCGGACGACGCCGGGCGTACCTGGAGCTCGATCGCCGACGGCCTGCCGGCCGACTTCGGATTCCCGATCGTGGTCCACCCTCATGACCCGGACACCGTGTTCGTCTTTCCCCTGGCCGCCGACAGCGAGCGGATCCCGCCCGGCGGCCGGGCCCGGGTCTGGCGTTCGGCGGACGCCGGAGAGACCTGGACGGCCTCGGTGTCCGGGCTGCCCGACCAATTCTTCGCCGCCGTGATGCGCGACGCGTTCACGGCGGACAACGCGGACCGGACGGGTCTGTACTTCGGCGCCCGCGACGGCACGGTCTGGGCGAGCCTCGACGACGGTGAGTCCTGGACCGAGATCGCCGAGCATCTGCCCGACGTGCTGTCGGTCCGGGCCGTCGTCGTCTGAGGGATCTCGGGAGGATCATCGTGACCAGCACTCCCGGACGCTTCGTCGACGCCGCGGTGATCGTGACCGGCGGAGCGCACGGCATCGGCCGGGCGTGTGCCGTCCGCCTGGCCGCGGAAGGGGCCCGCGTAGCGGTGGCCGACCTCGACCGGGACGCCGCGACCGAGGTCGTGGCCGACCTCGGCGCCGGTGCTGATCGTCACCTGGCGGTGGGACTGGACGTGACCGACGTCGCTGCCGTCGACCAAGGCGTGGCCGAGGTCGCCGACCGGTTCGGCGGGATTGACGTCCTGGTCAACGTGGCCGGCGGTGACGGCGGGCACGGCCGGTTCGAGGAGACGCCCGACGAGGTGTGGGTCCGCCTGCTCGACCTGAACCTGCTCAGCGTGGTGCGCTGTTGTCGAGCGACCATCGGGCACCTGCGGCGCAGCACCAGGGGTCCGGCGATCGTCAACACCAGCTCGCTCAACGCGATCATCGCGTTCGGCAGCGAGCCCTACTCGTCGGCGAAGGCCGGGATCGGCGCGCTGACGGTCAACCTGGCCGCCAGCCTGGCGCCCGACGGCATCCGGGTGAACACCGTCGCCCCCGGCACCATCCGGACCCGGAACTGGGACGACCAGGAGGGCGGGGCCGATCGGATGCGCCCGCTCTACCCGCTCGGCCGCGTCGGTGAGCCGGAGGACGTCGCCGCTGCCGTGGCCTTTCTGGCGTCCAGCGATGCCGCATGGATCACCGGTCACACCCTGCCCGTCGACGGCGGACTGTTGACCGGTCCGGGAGCGCCGCCGGGGATGGCACCATGAGAGCCGGAACTCACCCGTAACGGCACGCGAAACCTCAGAAGGAAGAAAGATGTTGGCCTGGAGTGTCCTGAGTCTGTTGTTCCTGCTCTCACTGGTGATCATCGGCCTGCGGCGGTGGGAGGGCTGGATCTTCGCCGTGATCACCAACGTGGCCTGGATCGTCTACTCACTTGTCGGCGGCGTCCGGGTCGTCGAGCTGGTCATCAACTCCATCGGTCTCGTCGTCTCGGTCATCTTCCTGGTGCGGTGGCGCAGGGATCAGCGAGCCAAGGACGAGGCCGAGCTCGACGAGCCGGTAGCCGCCAGCGTCAGGTGACCCCACCGCCTGGCGCGGTGGACGACCGCGGGACCTGGGCGCTGCTCGGGTACCCAGCAGCGTCGCCGCCCATTGGCCGGGCCAGGAGAAGGCGCCGGAGGCCTGCGCGAGGCCGGCCTGCTGACCGCACTCGGCGCCGCGGGCGTGGACGTGTCTGATGCCGGCGACACCACCCGGCGCCGTGGCCGACCGGACCGGCACAACCCGCAGAACCTGGATGCGGTGCTGGAGGGCGTGACCGAGGTGGCCGACCGCGTCGCCGACCTGGTGGCGGCGGGTCACCGGCCGTTCGTGGTCGGCGGCGAGTGCAGCGTGGAGCTCGGTGTGCTGGCCGGCCACCTCCGACAGCGGGACGATGGCCTCGGCGCGCTTCCTTTGCGAACAGGTGGCGACCGATCCCGGTGCCGCGGCGGAGCTGGCCCTGACATCGCTGGCCCGCTCGGGCCGAGGCTTCGTCGTTCACCTGGACATCGACGCCGTCGACTTCACCGACCCGGCCCTGGCCGACGTACCGCAGATCCACGCCGGGCTGACCCTGGAGCAGACGATGTCGGCGCTGCGGGTGTTCCTGAGCAGCCCGCACTGCCTGGCGCTGACCCTGACCGAGATCAACCCTGACCACGGCGACGAGGGCGGGGAGGATCTGCGCCGGCTGGTCGACGCGCTCGCCGCCGCGTTCCGTCCGTCCTAGGACGCGCCAACACCTACAGCAGCAC
>DATHBQ010000137.1:0-5772 GCA_035296105.1 Propionibacteriaceae bacterium
ACACACCAGGGTCGGCCAGTGGGTCCTGATGGCCGCGCTTGACCTCGTCTTCGGTCTGCGGTCACGTCCACCGCCGCCACCCCGACAGACGGCGGTCGGGCTACGAGGACCCGGGATCGGCCAGGACGGTCAGATGTCCGCGCCGGCCCAGCTCCACGATTCCGTTGCGGCCAGCCTCCGGTCCGCGCTCCGGTCCAGGGGCGGGGTCGTAGGACAGACCGACCTCCCGCACGGCGTCGGCCAGGGCCAGCAGGTCGTCGGTGGTCGGGCCGGCCGGCTCCTCGACCGCGAGCCGGATGACCTCCCAGCCCCGCGGCGCCGAGAGGGTCTGTGCGTGCACCGAGCACAGGTCGTAACCGTGCGGCTCCGACCGGCTGGCCAGCGGGCCCAGCACAGCCGTCGAGTCGCGGTAGGCGTAGGTCAGCGTGGCCGCGGCCGGCTCCGGGCACCCCGCCCGTGAACACCGCCGTGACCCCACTCGGGTGACGCTACTGTCCGGAAACCGCCTGGCGTGGGAGCAACGCCGTAGGCTCGACAGGTGGGCGGAGAGCAGCGGACACGGAGGGTCGGGTCGCGAGGGACCGGGATCCGGGGGTCCCGAGCGGGCGCGAGGTGCGAAACCGGTGAGTAGCCGTCGGGACCGGCACGGCCGGGGCATCCGGGGACCGCTGGCCATGACCAGCCCGCTCAGTCGCCGTCGCGCCCAGCCGCCCCATCCGACGAACCGGCTGGACTTCTTCCATGACGCGGTGCAGGCCTCGGTGGACAAGATCGGACGGCAATGCCCCGACGCGCTGCGCGGTATCACCGTCGGCGTCCAGGACGTGCCGCAGTTCGACCTCGCCTGGTCCCCGGACCGGGTGCCGCTGGCCGCCGCGCTGGAGGGGACTCCGGACCGGCCGGCCCAGGTCGTCGTCTACCGGCGACCACTGGAGCACCGGGCGGCCAGCCGGCGGGGCCTGCGGATCCTCGTCTACCGGACCATCGTGGAGCAGCTGTCCGCGCTGACCGGCCGCAGCGTGGACGAGATCGACCCGGACGGCGCCGGGTTCGACGAGGACGACTGAGCTCCTCGCTAGGTCTAAGCGGCGCACGCCCCGCGTCGCAACCATCCGCGCTCGCAGGCTCGCGCTCCCGCCAGACCCATCCACGCTCCGCGGGGTGCCTGCGCCGCTCCGACCTCGCTCGTCTCCAGCCCGCGGCTCTCAGCGGCCGCGGTTCTCGCGACGGCGGACCAGCTTCAGGCCCGACCAGTCCTCACCCAGGGCCGCGACCTTCACGTCGACCAGACCGAGTGGCAGGAAGAGCTCGCGCAGCCCGTTCTCGGTGATGTCGCTGTTGTGCCCGGCGGCCCGGCGCGGCCAGGCGATCCACAGCATCGCGGTGTCGGCGAGGTCGGCGTCGAGCCTGGGCGCCTCGGCCGCCAGGTCGGCGAAGGTCCGGGCGAAGACCACAGTGACGTCGGCGCCGGGCTGCCGCCGGTCGAGCAGCTCGACCCCGTCGGGCAGCTCCGGCAGCTCCCAATCCGCGGGCCGTTGGACCAGCGCGACCCGGTGGCCGGCCTTGATCCCGATCTTCCGGACCAGCAGCGTGCCCGAATAGCCTGCCGACGCCATCGGCTCAGCGGCCGACCGCGGGATCCAGCTGGGTCCGCGGGGCGCGGCTGGCCACGTCCGGAGAGGTCAGCGGGATCGTGGCCAGGCCGGCCACCTCGCCCTCGGCCTGGGTGAGCACCACTCCCCCGACCACGGCGGAGCCTTCCGGGACCCGGACCACGACGTAGGAGGGCGGCGGAGAGTTCAGTCGTCGCGTGGCCGTGCTGTCCGGACCGAGCAGCACGTCGTCGGTGCGCAGCACCACCCCGTCGAAGCTCAGCACCTCGAACGACACCGAGGCGTCCTTGGTCCCGGTGTTGCTCAGCATCAGCTCGCCCTCGCCGGCGCGCGTGGTGGCCAGTGCGCTGACCCCGGTCCGCACCAGCGGAGCCGCGGCGGACTGGATCGCGATGTCGGCCTGGGCCCCGCTGCGCCGGCTGCTGGAGACCACCGCGCCGGTCACCGGCTGGTCGCTGGTCAGCTTGATCGTGGCCGCCTCCCCGGCCAGTCCCTCGGCCAGGTCCACCGTGGCCGAGCTTTCGGCGCCGACCTCGAGCGTCTCCGCCCCACTGGGGGCGTACGGACCCTGCAGGCCGAGGATCGAGACGTTGACGCTGGCCCGCACCGGTCCCGGGTTGGTCACCACCAGCTCGCGGGCACCGTCGTCCTCGGGTACCGCGGGGATGGCCATGCTCAGCGCCGGCGGCAGGCTCGGCAGCTGCCAGTCCGCCCCGATCGGTCGCACACCCGAGGCCCGGGTCCGCTTCGCCACGGCGCTGACCCGGCCCCGACTCGACTGGATGGCCACGGCGAGCGGCCCGTCCACGTCGACCAGGTTGGACAGGGAGACAGTGGTCGTGGACTGGGCCTCGACCGCCAACCCCGGACTGCCCGGCACCACGACCCGCCCGTCCGGTCCGTAGAATCGCAGGTCCACCGAGGCGTCAGCATCATCGGCGTTGGTCAGCACCAGGTCGGTGCGATCGGTGTCGGTGCCCCCCAGTCCGGTGAACCAGTGGGTGGTGCCCGGCGCCAGGCACGGAGCAGCCGAGAGGCCGGCGTCCACACCCTCGGTGGCCAGGTTGAACACCGCCGCGCTGCTGGCCGTGGCCATCACGCCCTCGCCGGCCATCAATACCGGCTCCTCGACGCCGGTGAGCTCCGTAGCCTTGCCCTGCTCCTTGATGGTCAGGCTGGGCTTGCCGCCGGCCAGCGGGGTGCCGGTCAACTCGCCCGCGCGGCCGGGCGCCTGCCGGCTGACGACCGCGGCGACCCGGGTGGTGGGATCCCCGCTGGTCGGGGCGGTAACGGTGCAGATCGTGGTGGTCCGGCCGACCAGCGGGATCCGGGACGGCCGGAACCGCGGCTCGGCCGCGTCGACCACGGTGCCCCCGATCCCGATCAGCCCCAGGCCGAGCACGGCCGCGACCAGGACCACGATCCGCCGCCGGTTGGGCCTGCGGGTGGCGATGTTCAGGTCCGATATCAGGCCAGCTCCGTCAGGGTCGCGGCCCGCCGGGCCGACTTGGTGGGATCACGGACCTCCGGGCGGCGTACGCCGGGAGCGGCCAGCACCGCCGCCACCAGCAGTGCGACACCCTGCCCGGCCAGCAGCCAGCCGGTCGCCACCGGGAGGGACCAGCGGACCAGGCCGGCCTCGCCCGGAAGCTCGAAGGCCTGCTGCCAGCCCTCGGTCACCGTAGCCAGCGGCCGGTCATCCAGGGTGGCGGTCCAGCGCGGGTCCGCCGCCTCGCCGATCGCCAGCTTGCGGCCGGCCGGACCGGGCGGCACCGAGGCCGGTGCTCGACCCACCGCCAGCGGCTCGCCATCGGCGGCAAGGGTGCGCCGGGAAACGGCCGGGCTCAGCTGCCAGACGGTCCCGCGCTCGGTCCCGCTCGCGGTGCCCAGGCCCGGCGTGTTGTCGATCCGGGACACGGTCGCATCGTCGGCTCCGGTGACCCAGACGTAGCCGATGCCCAGTGCGGCCAGCTGGGGGGCGATGTCGGAGTCGGCGGTGCCGGCGACGAGCCGCACCACCAGGTCGTCCACCTGCTCCCGGGCGCTGCGCGAGCCGCCGAAGGGTCCGCCGCGGTCGGCGTCACCCAACCGGAGGTGGCCGTCGGCGAGCACCGAGTAGCGAGCGGTTCCGGCGGACAGGTCGAGGGCCAGCAGCCGAGGTTGCTGGTCGGACCGCAGGCCGTTCAGCACGTACGGCGGGATGGCGTCGAGGCGGGTCCGGTCGATCGGTCCGGTGGCGCCGGCCAGCACCCACCAGACGGCTCCGCCCACGCTGACCAGGCCGATCGCGACGGCGGTCAGCAGCGCCGCGGGTTGCAGCCAGCTGAAGCTGCGCTCCCGCATCTCCTGGGCCAGCCCGTCCACGCCGATGCCGCCGCCGACCAGCAGCGCCGCGAAGGCGATCAGCAGGTAGGTGCCGACCCAGGGCCGGACCTCGGTCCCGACCGGCGGCACCGAGACGACGAGTCGGGAGAGCACCACCGCCATGGCCAGGCCGAGCAGGGCCACCACCCAGGCCGAGACCACGGCCCGACGGTCCGGCCGGCGGGCCAGGCCGAGCAGCGCGACCAGCCAGATCACGCCGAAGACCACCGCGCCGACCCACAGCGGCGGCAGTCCGGGTCCGGAGGGCCGGCCGAGCAGCAGGGACCACGCGGCCGGGGCCTCGGGCGATCCGCTCAGGGCGGCGTCCGGACCGACGAAGAGCCGGCCGGGTGCGGCGATGACGCTCGGCCACCAGGGCGCCAGCACGATCAGCGGCACCGCGAGGGCAATGCCGATCCGGCCGACCTTGCGTGGCGTACGTCGCAGCACGACCGCGCCGAGAGCGCCGAGGACCACGGCCGGGATGATCAGCGACGGCTCGAAGGCCACGAGCGCGACCAGCACCACGCCGGCGCCCCAGCCACCCCGCCACGCCTCGGGGATGCCCACCCGGCGGAGCACCAGGGCACGTACGGCGGAGACCAGCAGCGGCAGCCCGATCGCCACGATGCTCAGCTCGAGCCGGCCCTGGTTGGTGCCGCCCAGCAGCACCGGCAGCAGGGCGTACGTGCCGGACACCCAGAGCCGCACCCGCCGTTCGTTGATCACCCGGCGGACCACCGGGTACGCCGTCAGAAAGGCGAGCGGGACGACGCCGCACAGCAACAGGGTGCTGAACCACTCGGGCTGGCCGGCCAGCACCGTCGACCCGAGGGCGGTCAGCGCCAGCCAGGGCGGGGTGATCTGGTCCGGTGCGCCCGGGATCGGGGCCAGCACCGCATCCCAGAGTGCGCCGAGGCGGTCGTACGCCGGCAACAGGGCGGGCGCGGCCAGGACCCCGCCGCCGATCAGGTTGCGGGCCGCCACCACGCTGGCCGCCAGGGCGACCACGGTGATCAGCACCACGGGGCTGAGCAGTACGTTGCGCGGGCGTTCCTCGGCGACGCTGCTGAAGTCGTCACCGGTCAACTCGTCCAGCGAGGCGGCATCGACGTCGCCTGCCACCGACCGGTAGCGGTCGGCCACCGCGCCGCCCACCGCCTCGGCGGCCACCCGCAGGCTGTTCCACCAGGGCGGCCGCAGGCTCTGGATGACCTCGTCGGTGCCGGGCGCCGGGTTGATCGCGGCGGTGCGCTTGCGCAGCCGGATGATCCGGCCCGGTTGGCCGACGAAGGCGCCGAGCGCCAGGATCTCGTCCAGCGCGCGTCCCGGCACCTTGCCCAGCAGATAGCCGACGGCGTGGATCAGACAGCTCCAGACCAGGCGGAGCAGGACCAGCGGCAGCAGCCGGCCCGGGGCGTGACCGGCCACCACCACCATGCCCAGCACCCGGTCGACCATGCCCGGTCGGCGTCCGGTGACCCCTCCCGGCCGCAGTCCGGCCCGGCCCACCTGACGGTGGGTGACCAGGGCGCTGGGGGTGGTGACCACCCGATAGCCGTTGAGGTGGGCCCGCCAGCCGAACTCGACGCCGTCGCGGAACACCGGGATGCCCGGGTCGAGCCCGCCGAGCTCGTTCCACACCGAGGTGCGGACCAGCATCCCGCAGGTGGAGACGCCCAGCCGGGACTGCGGCTGGTCCCGCTGCCCCTGGTCGATCTCGCCGGAGTCCAGCTGCAGGTCGCGGCGGCCGGTGCCGGAGATGCTGACGCCGATCTCGCTGATCTGCTGCCCG
>DATHBQ010000138.1:0-2723 GCA_035296105.1 Propionibacteriaceae bacterium
CCAGCCGAACGTGAAGAACTACGACGGCTCGTGGACGGAGTACGGCTCGCTGGTCGGTGTTCCGGTCGCGGTGGGCGACGAGCCCGGACAACCCTGACTCGGGATCGGTCGAAGGAGACAACTCATGTGCGGAGCAACAACGGGCGGCCTCAGCGTCGAAGGCATCAACGTGACCAAGGAGGCGGTGATCCAGGGTCGGGTGCTGCGCGGGGACGCACCGGTGGCCGGGGCGTACGTGCGCCTGCTCGACTCGGGCGGCGAGTTCACCGCTGAGGTGCCGACCTCGGCGACCGGACATTTCCGGTTCTTCGCCGGCGACGGCAGCTGGACGCTGCGGACGCTGGCGCCGGGGGCGAAGCTCGACCGCAAGGTCGTCGCCACCCGGGGCACCGTCTCGGAGGTCGACGTCGACCTCGAGGTGGCCGGCGCAGCGGCCTGACGATGTAACGACCTGAGCCTGTCGAAGCCCGCCGGAGTACGGCCCTTCGACAGGCTCAGGGCCCGCATCAGAGGTCGGAGTCGAGGATCAGCGTCACCGGGCCGTCGTTGACCAGGCTCACCTGCATCTCGGCGCCGAACACGCCGGTCCCCACCTCCGCGCCCAGCCGCCGCAGGGCCGCGACGAACTCCTCGACCAGCGGCTCGCTGAGCTCACGCGGCGCCGCCGCGTTCCACGACGGTCGGCGGCCCTTGCGGGTGTCGGCGTAGAGGGTGAACTGGCTGACCGCGAGGATCGGTGCGTTCTCCTGCCCGCAGGAACGCTCGCCAGCCAGGATCCGAAGGTTCCATACCTTGTCGGCCAGCCGGACGGCGGTCGCCGGGTCGTCGGTGTGGGTGACCCCGACCAGCACGAGCAGGCCCGGCCGGTGGATCGCGCCGACCGTCTCGCCGGCCACCGCCACCGCGGCCGAGCGGACCCGCTGGACGACGAGCCTCACGGTGTCGCGGCCATGGTCGTCACGCCAGGATCAGGCAGAACGGGTGCCCGACCGGGTCGGCGTAGACCCGGAACGTGTCGCCGCCACCCGGCAGCCGGGTGGCCCCGAGCCCGAGCACGGCCCGTTCCGCCTCGTCCAGGTCGTCGACCCGGACGTCCAAGTGCCGGTACTGCGGCCGGTCGCCGGTCGGCCAGGTCGGTGGCCGGTAGTCCGGGACGCGGGCGAAGGCCAACCCCGGACGGTCGGCGGCCTCGCCGATGACGACCCAGTCCTCCTCGTCCTGCACCCGCACCATGCCGAGCAGCTCAGCGTGGAAGCCGGCCAAGACGTCGGGGTCCGGGCAGTCGATCACGATGCCGTGCAGCTTCCCGATCACAGGCACCGAGTCTGTCAGAGCCCGTCGCCGGTGTAGGCCTCCACCTCCACCTCGATCAGGTGGTCCGGATCAGCCAGGGCGCCGACCTGGACCATCGTCGCGACCGGACGGATGCTGGAGAACAGCTCCCGATGAGCGGCGCCGATCCGGTCCTGGTGGGCGATGTCGACCACGTACATCCGAGTGCGGACCACCTGCTCCGGCGTGACGCCGGTCGAACGCAACGCCTCCAGGGCGATGCCGAACGCGGCCAGTGTCTGCTGGTACGGGTCGCCGGGATGCAGTACGCCGTCGGCGCCGGTGGCCGTGGTGCCGGCGGTGAGGGCCCAGCCACCCGCCCGCACCACCCGGCAGTAGCCGTACCTGTCCTCCCACCGGGCCGTGCCCGCGAAGCGCTCGATGCTCACCGGCCCATCCTTCGCTACCGGTAGCCGGAGCGGTAATCCTCCGGGGAGCACCGGCGGGTCGCGTCGTCCCGCGTCCTCACCCCGCCGGGACCCTCACCGGCCGTGGGGCCCGCGCCCGCATCAGCAGCGTCAACGCCACCGCGGGAGCGCCGTAGCTGAACACCAGCAGCCAGTACCGCAGCGACGGCTCCACGCCGGCCAGGAAGAGGCCTTGGGACACGTTGATCATCCCGTGGGCCAGGGTGGCCACTAGGACGCTGCCCCCGGTGGGTCGCCAGAGCCAGGTGAGCAGGACCGAGTACACGGTGGTCAGCAGCAGGAAGGCCGGGATGGAATGGCCGTACTGCGGCGTCCCCGGGATGAAGAACGTCGGCAGGTGCCACAGGCCCCACAGCAGGCCCAGCACCACGCTGGCCATCACCGGCGAGTGCCGTTCGAGCAGCCGCGGGAGCGCGTACCCCCGCCAGCCCCAGCTCTTCACCGACCACCAGCAGCACCAGCAGGAGGTCCAGGACCGCGAGTCGACCGAGAGCCAGTCCGGTGGACCCGGTGACCGCGTGGTGCAGTCCGGCCAGCAGCGACAGCAGCGCCGGCAGCCCGAGCGCGACCAGCCACCACGGCAGCGGCACCCGCCACTGCACGATCCGTCGGAGCAGGACACCGACACCCGCCCGACCCTCGGTGGCCGCGGTCACCAGGATCGCCGCCAGAGCCGGGCCGAACAGCCCGAGCAGGCCGATCAGCGGCGAGATGGACAGCAGCGGGTAGACCCACCAGGTCAGCGCGTACGCGAGGACGAAGAAGGCGACCAGCGGTACCGCCGGATCATTGCGGGCCGCCCACAACCGGAGCTGCCGATGCCGGCTCAACCTGGTCGACGGGGCTGGTCGCCTCGGCGGGCGCCGGCGTGGTCCAGCGCCGGAAGTCGGCGGCCACCAGCCCCAGGGCCAGGGCACACCACACCGCCGTGTACAGCCAGCCGTCGGCCTGGATGACGCCCTC
>DATHBQ010000139.1:0-9285 GCA_035296105.1 Propionibacteriaceae bacterium
GTCGGTCGCCGAGATCAAGCTGGTCGGCGAGCCGGACGCGATCGAGACCCTCAGTCGGGCCGATCTCGGGCTCTGACCGGCGCAACCTTGTCCGGTTCGTTCACAATGGCCCGGTGACAAGGGTGATCACCTCCCGGCTCCTGGTCGGCGCGCTGGCCGCAACGTTCCTGTTGGGCGGGTGCACCAATCCGCAGAACGAGCCGAGCGCGGACACGCGGACCGCCGGTTCCCGACCGCTGAGCCCGGCCACCAGCTCCCCGCCCCCGTCGCCGACGGCCACAGCCACGCCCACGCCGTCGGCCACAGCCACGCCGACACGCCGTGGCCGGCCGGAGGCGGCCGAGCTGCTCGGCGGGCTGACCACGCCGTGGGGGCTGGTCGCCCTCAAGAACGGCAACCTGCTGATCAGCGAGCGCGACACCAAGCAGATCCTGCTGGTGAACGGCGAGGCGAAGAGGTCGTTGCGCACCATCGACGAGGCGGAGCCGGGAGGTGAGGGCGGGCTGCTCGGACTGGCGGTTACCGCCGACGAGCGGCAGGTCTTCGCGTACTACACCGCCGCCGACGACAACCGGATCGTGGCGATGAGCTTCGACGGCCGCACCCTGGGCGAGCCGCGGGTGATCCTGGACGGCATTCCCAAGGGCCAGATCCACAACGGTGGCCGGATCGTGGTCGGTCCGGACGGGTACCTCTATGCCGCAACCGGTGACTCCGCCGACTCCGAGCTGGCCCAGGACCGTGAGTCGCTCGGCGGCAAGATCCTGCGGATCACCCTGGCCGGCGATCCGGCGCCCGACAACCCCTTCGACAACGAGGTGTTCAGCCTCGGTCACCGCAACGTGCAGGGACTGGCGTTCGACGACCAGGACCGGCTGTGGGCCTGCGAGTTCGGCAGCCAGGAGTGGGACGAGCTGAACCTGATCGGCCGAGGCAACAACTACGGCTGGCCGCTGGTCGAGGGCTCGGGCGAGGGCGACGGCCTGACCAACCCCAAGGTGGTCTGGCGGACGTCCGAAGCCTCGCCCTCCGGACTGGCCTACTGGCAGGGCGAGCTGTGGATGGCCGGCCTCCGCGGCGAGCGGCTGTGGGAGATCCCGCTCGACGGCACCGACGCCGGCGAACCGGTCGGCCACTTCGAAGGCGACTACGGACGGTTGCGATCGGTGGCTGTCTCCAGCGACGGCCGCAGCCTGCTGGTGACCGGCTCGAACACCGATGGTCGCGGCGACGAGGACGAGAACGACGACCGGCTGCTGCGGGTCACCCGATGACCAGGGTGGTGGTCGGCGCGGTGATCGCCCTGCTCGGCCTGCTGTTCGCCGCACAGGGGCTGAATCTCGTCCCCGGCAGCTTCATGACCGGTGACCGGACCTGGTTCGGGATCGGCCTGATGCTCGTCGTTCTCGGTGTGGTTCTGATCGTGACGGGCTTGCGCCGCGGGTCGGCGACTCGACCCTGACGCCGACATGACCGACGTGCTGATCCCGCTCGGCGTCGTCGGCGCGCTGGTGCTCGTGGTGGGCGCCCTGTGGCGGTTGGCCGTGGGCGTCCGGCGCCGTGGCGGCGGGGGCGATGTGCTCGGCCGTTCGACGAGCTCTGGCACCCGGCCGCCCACCGGACCCGGATCGTCGGACGAGAGCAGGCCGAGCGCCGGGCGCCGACGCCCTCTCCCGACGATCCCTAGCCGCTCCAGCCCTCGCTGATGTCGCCGGAGCCGCCGAGCGCGGCCGCGTAGTCGGGCAGCTGCTGTACGGCCCACCGGTTCCCGTCGGGGTCGGCGAAGAACACGAACGACCCCCAGGGCTGCACGTCCACCTCGCTGACGGTGGTCAGTCCGCGGCTCACCAGCTCCTCCCGGGCGGCGCGGATGTCGGCGACCACCATCTGCAGCCCGTCCAGCGAGCCTGGGGCCATAGTGGTCAGGCCCTTGCCGATGCAGATCGAGCAGCCCGAGCCCGGCGGGGTCAGCTGGACGAAGCGCACGTCCTCGCTCACTGCCTGGTCGATGTCCAGGCCGAAGCCGACCTGCTCGACGTAGAAGTCCCTGGCCTGGTCCACATCGCTGACCGGCACTGCCACCAGCTCCAGTTTGAAGTCCATGGCCAGCAACCTAGCGGCCCCCTCTGACAAGGACATTTCGGCGTAACACGGGGTAGTTACGCTGACCAGGGATGAGTTTGGAGCTGACGCTCGGTGCCGAGGAAGGACTGCACCGGAACAACCTGAAGAGCAGCAAGCTCGTCCCGCGCGCGCCCCAGATCCCCGCCCGGCTGCCCGACCGCAACTGCTCGCCCAGATCCAGCGGAGCACGGTGGAGACCAACACCGACGTGGTCGACTCCCTGGCCGGCCTGCGCGCCGAGCTGCTCCGGCTGCGCCGCCGGATCGTCGAGGTCTCCCACACGCCGACGCTGGAGCTGCGCACCTGCGACGCCTGCCCCGACCCGGCGCGGATCGCCGTGACCGGCGGCTCCTACGGCGGCTACCTGACCCTGGCCGTTCTGGCATTCTCCCCCGGGCCACTTCACTGCCGGGGTGGACATCTGCGGGATGTCGGACTGCATACCTTCTACGCGACACCGAGCCGTCGATCGCCGCCGCCGCTTACAGCAAGTACGGTCACCCCGAGGAGGACTACGTGCTGATGGAGGCCATTTCGCCGCTGCGGGCGGCGGGCGACATCGACGTCCCGCTGCTGGTGGTGCACGGTGGGCTGGACACCAACGTCCCGATCGGCGAGGCGCGTCAGATCGTCGCCGCGCTTCGGGAGCTGGGCCGGCCGGTCGAGTACCTCGAGCTGCCCGGCGAGGGCCACGAGTACCGCCGGACCCACTCCCGTCAGACGCGGATCGAGCGGATCCGCGACTTCCCGGTCAGCCATGTCTGAACGGGTCCGGGCCGCGGTGCTGGTGGCGCCGGGCCGCTACGAGGTCCAGGAGTTCCCCCGGCCCGCGCTGCCCGACGGCGCCGCGCTGCTCCGGATGGAGATGTCCGGCATCTGCGGGACGGACAAGCACACCTTCGCCGGCGAGACGAAGCAGTACGCGGGCACGCCGGCCGAGACCGACACGCCGTTCCCGATCATCCAGGGCCACGAGAACGTCGGGGTGATCGAGGAGATCACCCCGCTGGCCGCCGAGCGGCTGGAGTTCTACGGGCAGCCGCTGGCGGTCGGCGACCGGGTGACCCACTGTCCCGACATCGTCTGTGGCCGCTGCTACTCCTGCACCCACGTCCAGGGCTATGTCTGGTGCGACCGCTCCTCCTGCTACGGCAACTCCTTCACCAGCGCCGAGGCTCCGCACCTGCTCGGCGGCTGGGCGGAGTACCTCTACCTGCGTCCCGACACGTTCGTCTACAAGGTGCCGAACGGTCTGTCGCCCCGGGTCGCCGTGCTCGCCGAGCTGATGGCCTGCACCGCCAGCCTGGACAAGCTCAAGGAGTTCAGCTCCTACGCGCTGGAGGGGTTCAACTCCGGCGATTCGGTGATGGTCGTTGGCGCCGGCCCGCTGGGCCTACTGCACGTGGCCAAGGCCGACATGATGGGCGCCGGGCAGATCATCGCCAGCGACCTGAGCACCTACCGGCTGGACTGGGCGCGGCGCTGCGGCGCCGACGAGACGCTGGACGTGTCGGCCACCACCAGCGCCGAGCGGATAGAGCGGGTGCGCGAGCTGACCGGTGGCCGCGGCGCCGACGTCGTGCTGCACATGGCCAACACGCCCACGTCCTTCGTCGAGGGCATAGAGATGCTCAAGCGCGGCGGCATGATGCTGGAGATGGGGAACTTCGCCGACACCGGCGAGATCTCGCTCAACGTGCATCGCCACGTCGTCAGCAAGAACATCCGGCTGATCGGCCTGACCAACCACCCGAGCACCGGCTACGGCCCGGCGCTGCGGCTGCTGGAGCGCTACGCCGACCGCTACCCGTTCGCCGAGATGGTCAGCCACGAGTTCGGGCTGGCCGACGCCGAGCAGGCGATGCGGACCAGCATGAGCGCCGAGAGCATGAAGGTCGCGATCGTGCCGGGACGGGGCTGAGCCGATGGCTGCCCGGCTCCGGTCGTCCCTGCGGACCTGGACGTTCCTCGCCCCCGTCCTGGCCTTCGTGCTGCTGGCCCTGACCTGGGGCCGCTACCCGCCGTACGGGGTGGTCGCCGTGGTGGGCATCGCCCTGGGAGCGGCGGTGCTGGCGGCGGTGCAGCATGCCGAGGTGGTGGCCCACCGGGTGGGTGAGCCGTTCGGGTCCCTGGTGTTGGCGGTCGCGGTGACGGTGATCGAGGTCGGCCTGATCGTCAGCCTGATGGTCTCCCGGGGGCCGGAGACGGCGTCGCTGGCCCGGGACACCGTGTTCGCCGCCGTGATGATCACCCTCAACGGCATCCTCGGGTTGGTGCTGCTGATCGGGGCCTTCCGGTTCAACATCCCCCGGTTCAACGCCGAGGGCACCGGCACCGCCCTGGCCACGGTCGCCGCCCTGGCCACGCTGACCCTGGTGCTGCCGACCTTCACCACCAGCCGTCCGGGGCCGGAGTTCTCGCCGGCCCAGCTGGTGTTCGCGGCGATCGCCTCGCTCATCCTGTACGGCGTCTTCGTGTTAACCCAGACCGGACGGCACCGGGACTTCTTCCTGCCGGTGACCTCGGACGGGACCGTGGTGGCAGAGGAGGAGCACGCCAACCCGCCGACCAACCGGGCCGCCCTGTTCAGCCTGACCCTGTTGGTGGTGGCCCTGGTCGCCGTGGTCGGCCTGGCCAAGGTGACCTCCCCGGCCCTCGAGGCCGGAGTCGCATACCTCGGCTTCCCGGCCAGCTTCGTAGGCGTGATCATCGCCCTGCTGGTGCTGCTGCCCGAGACCCTGGCCGCGGCGCGCGCCGCTCGCCGTGACCGGGTGCAGACCGGGTTCAACCTGGCCGTCGGCTCGGCGATGGCCAGCATCGGCCTGACCATCCCGACGATCGCCGTGGCCTCGATCTGGCTCGACGGTCCCCTGGTGCTCGGGCTGAGCTCGAGCCAGATCGTGCTGCTGGCGGTGACCTTCGTGGTCGCCATCCTCACCGTGGTGCCCGGGCGGGCCACCCGGCAGGAGGGCGTCGTTCACCTGGTGCTGCTGGCCGCCTTCTTGTTCCTGGCCGTCAACCCCTGACGCCGGGCGACCCGTGCCAGCTCTCGACCAGGAGGCCGTCGATGCCGACGAAGTCGGGCAGGTTCCGGGTCACCAGGGTGAGTCCGTGCACGGCGGCGATGGCGGCGATCTGACCGTCCGCGAAGGGTCGCGTAGCCCCACTGCCGGCTTCCCGCGCCCGCATCCGGGCGTGCCAGTCGGCGGCGCGCTGGTCGTACGGGAGGATCGGGACCTGGGGCGCCAGCAGTCGTAGGTAGTCGGTCAGGGACTCCTTGCGGCGGCCGTCCGGCAGCCGCTCGATCCCGAACCGCAGCTCGTGCCAGGTGATGGCGGCGACGGCGCATCGATCGATCGCGGCCTGCAGCCGGGCCAGGACGGCCGGCGTGGGCCGGGACCGGGTCGGCTCGGAGATGACGTTGGTGTCGAGCAGGTACGCCGTCACCACGGCTGGGGTCGGCCCGGCGAGTCATCGCGGACGTCCGCGAAGACGTCGTCCTCACTCTCCGCTGCGGTGTCCCAGCGCTCGCGCCAGGAGACGATCCCGGCACCGAAGTCCCGCGACGGCGCCGAGCCCTGGGGCGGACCCATCACGGCGGCCACCTGACCGCGCCGGGCGATCTCGATCACCTCGCCGGCCTCGGCCCGGTCGAGGAGCTCCCGGAAGCGCTCCCGCGCCTCCGCCATGCCGACCTGCATGCCTCCCCCTCCGATGTACATGAGAAGCGTACGTCGGGATCACCGGAGGTGGTGAGCCAGATACACGTGTAGGGACCGGAGATCTGTTGGCTCACTGGGTCAGGGCGAACGCGACCAGCGCGACCAGCGGCAGGCTGCTCTGTCCGATGGCTCCGCCGATGCCGGTACCCCGGGGTCGGCTGAGCGCCATCCGGTCGGCGACCAGGAGCACCAGCCCACTGAGGAACATGAAGACCAGCAGGTAGAGCACCAGGGTCCGGCCCACCGTGACGTAGCCGAGCATCCAGGCGACCACCCCGCCGACCAGGCCGAGGCCCAGGAACAGGTTGTAGAAGCCGACCCCGAAGGCCCACAGCCGGATCGCGGGAACGTGGTCGGCGGGCAGCGCGAAGATCTTGCCGTACACGCCTGGCCGGTCGATGAGGAAGGCTTCCCAAACGAAGACGAGGAGGTGCATCACGGCGGCCAGCAGGGCGAACACCCAGACCACGACGGTCATCGTCCCGCTCCCACCGTGTCGAACCCCGCCACGGTCACGTCGTGCCGGGCCAGCACCTGCTGAAGCTCGGCCATGGCCTGGTCCAGCGGTCGGTCCCGCGGCACCGTGGTGTCCAGATCGGCATGGAAGCGGCCCATCGCGCCGGTCTGGCTGATGGTCAGGAAGGTCGTGGACGGGCTGAGCACGGTGAACGTGTGCAGCGCGTTCGGGGGGATGCTCACCGAGGCGCCCGCGGTGAGCTCGTAGCCCTGGTCCTCGACCTGGACCAGCATCCGGCCGTGCAGGACGTAGTAGGCCTTGGCCCAGTTGGTGCGGTGCAGCGGCGTCGCCGGCCCCCGCGGCGCGGAAACCTCGAACACCTCGTACGCCTCGCCGGTATGGGCGGCATCGATCTTGACGGTGAGCACCGCGTCCGGGGCGGCCAGCTCGGCGCCCGCCCCGGCGGCGGAGTACTGGACGGAGTGCGTCATGTCGGCGACGCTATGACCGGCCGCTGGGCTGGTCGATCCCAGATTTCTGGGGATGTCGGGCCGCGCCCGGCGGTCGCATACTGAGGGCATGTGGGAGGACCGGACCCACCGCGCCCGGCGTGACATCGCCGCCCTCGCGGCGTCTGGAATGGGAGTCAGCGAGCTGCATGCCGCTGCCATCGACGTGATCGCCCGCCATGTCGGCACGGAGCTCACCTGCTGGGCCACCATCGACCCCGAGACGCTGGTGATCAGCACCATGACCAACGGCCCGACCCGGATCCCGGCGGAGTACGAGCCACGGCTGGCCGAGTCGGAGTACGGCCCGGAGCAGCCCCACTCCTTCGCCGGGCTGGCCCGGCGCGGCTCGACCGTGGCCAAGCTCTCCGACCTGCCGGAGCGGGACCGCCAACGCAGTGCCCGGCTGCAGAACGTCTGGCGGCCGTTGGGCGTCGACCAGGAGCTGCGGCTGATGTTCCTGGCCGACGGCGCCTGCTGGGGCGCGGCCGGGATGGTCCGGTCCGGCGGCGACTTCACCGACCGGGAGACCGACCACCTGGCAGCGCTGGGCCCAGCCCTGGCGGCCGCCACCCGGCTCGCGGTGCGCGCCGAGGCGCAGGGTGGCTCGGCCGACGCCCGGCCGGCTGTCGTGGTCGTCGGCGCCGACGGATCCCTCCGTTCCAACACCCCGGCCGCCCGCGAGTGGCGGGACCGGCTCGACGACATCGCCCCGAAGCGGTTCGCCCTGATGATGCAGGTGATGGCCAGTGGTGCCCGGGGCGCGGCGTCCGGCGGGTTCTCGGCGCGGATCCGCGACGCCCAGGGCCAGTGGGCCGCGCTGACCGCCAGCCCACTGCTCGGCGAGGGAACCGACGAGGTGGCCGTGGTCATCGAGCCGGTCAGCGGCGACCAGCTGGTCGGGCTGCTGCTGGCGGCCTACGGCCTCTCGCCCCGGGAACGTGAGGTCTGCCATGAGGTCATGGCCGGAAGGTCGACGGCCGACATCGCCGCGCAGCTGTTCATCTCGGTCAACACCGTCCAGGACCACCTCAAGTCGATCTTCGCCAAGGTGGCCGTCCGCAGCCGCGGCGAGCTGGTCGCCCGGCTCAGGCCAGCCGGCTGAGGATCAGCTCCCGCACCCGGCCGGCATCGGCCTGCCCCCGCATCGCCTTCATCACCGCGCCGATCAGCGCTCCGGCGGCCTGGACCTTGCCGGCGCGGATCTTCTCGGCGACGTCCGGGTTGGCGGCGATGGCCGCATCGACCGCCTCACCGAGGGCTCCTTCGTCGGAGACGACGGCCAGGCCGCGGGCGGCGACGACCTCGGCCGGCGTCCCCTCCCCGGCGAGCACGCCGTCGAAGACCTGGCGGGCCAGCTTGTCGTTGATCGTGCCGGCGTCGACCAGCGCCTGGATCTCGGCCACCTGGGCGGGGCTGATCCCGGCCGACTCCAGCTCCACCCCGGTCTCGTTCGCCCGGCGGGCGATCTCGGTCAGCCACCACTTGCGGGCGGCCTGCGGGGAAGCGCCGGCGGAGACCGTCGCCTCGATCAGGTCGACCGCCCCGGCGTTGACCACGTCCCGCAGCTCCAGGTCGGTGAAGCCCCAGTCGGCGCTCAGCCGCTTCAGGCGTACGTCGGGGGCCTCGGGCAGCGTCGACCGCAGCTGCTCGACCCACTCTCGGGACGGGGCGATCGGGACCAGGTCGGGCTCGGGGAAGTAGCGGTAGTCCTCGGCGGTCTCCTTGCTCCGCCCCGCCGTGGTCACGCCGGTGTCCTCGTGCCAGTGCCGGGTCTCCTGGGTGATCCGGCCGCCACCGTCCAGCACCGCGGCCTGCCGGGTGATCTCGTAGCGGACGGCCCGCTCGATGCTGCGCAGCGAGTTGACGTTCTTGGTCTCGGTCCGGGTGCCGAACTCGGCTCCGGGCTTCCTCACGCTGACGTTGACGTCGGCGCGCATCGAGCCCTCTTCCATGTTGCCGTCGCAGCTGCCGACGTAGCGCAGGATGCTGCGCAGCTTGCGGACGTACGCCCCCGCTTCGGCCGGGCTGCGCATGTCGGGGCGGCTGACGATCTCCATCAGCGCCACGCCCGAGCGGTTGAGGTCGACGTAGCTCATCGTCGGGTGCTGATCGTGCATCAGCTTGCCCGCGTCCTGCTCGACGTGAATGCGCTCGATCCCGATCCGCTTGACCTCGCCGTCGGGGTTCTTCTCATCGAGGCTGATCTCGATCGCGCCCTCGCCGACCAGCGGGTGGTAGAGCTGGCTGATCTGATAGCCCTGCGGCAGATCCGCGTAGAAATAGTTCTTGCGGTCGAAGCGGCTCCAGCGGTTGATCTTGGCGTCGAGGGCGAGGCCGGTGCGGACTGCCTGGCGGATGCATTCGGCGTTGGGCACCGGCAGCATCCCCGGCATCGCCGCGTCGACCAGGCTGACGTGGGTGTTGGGCTCAGCTCCGAACTCGGTCGAAGCGCCGCTGAACAGCTTGGCTT
>DATHBQ010000140.1:0-2630 GCA_035296105.1 Propionibacteriaceae bacterium
CGGCCGGCGCGGCCGTGGCGGAGTTCGTCGAGCGCTACTGGAGCGTGTGCTGGTCCACCACCGACCAGCCGGCGCGGCGGGAGGTTATCACCCACCCGGCCTTCCACCTCACCGTCACCACCGTCCTGGACGGGAGCGACCCATCCTGCCGGGCCGAGGTCAACGGTGTGGTGACACGGACCTTCGGCGTCGACCTGCATGGTCGCGGTCGGGTGGTCGGGGCCAAGTTCCGGCCCGGCGGCTTCACCGCGTTGACCGGCCGGTCGGCGTCGGCGTTCACCGACCGAAGGATCGCCCTCGCCGACCTGGTGCCGGCTGCGGACGTGAACCGGATGCTCGCCCGGGTCAGAACCGCGCCCGACGAGCCGGATGCGGCCGTCGCCGCTCTGGAGGAGCTCATCAGCGGGCTGGTGCCGCCGCGGCTCCCGCCCAGTTACCCGCTGCTGCTCGCCGTGGTGGCGGACATGCTCGCCGAGCACACCCTGAGCCACGTCGAGGACGTCGCCGCCCGGCACGGCCTGTCGGTGCGGGGGCTGCAGCGGCTGTTCCGCCAGTTCGTCGGAGTGGGGCCGAAGTGGGTGCTGCAGCGTTACCGGCTGCACGACGCGGTCACCGCAATCGACTCCGACCCAGGCGCCATCTCCGACCTGGCCGGGCTGGCCGCCTCCCTCGGCTGGTGGGACCAGTCGCACTTCACCCGCGACTTCACCGCGGCGGTCGGGGTGAGCCCGCACGCGTACGCGGCCCGGCCGGTCTAGCCGTCCGCGGCCGTCGGGGCCGCGGTCAGCTTCTCCACGACGACGATGCAGAACGGGTGGCCCGCCGGGTCGGCCAGCACGAACATCGGCTCCTCGGGATCATCCGACCGGTCTTGTAGCTCGGCGGCTCCGAGGTCGAGCGCCCGCTGCCTCTGGACGAGGAGATCATCGATCGTGGGCACCATGGTGTCCAGATGCAGCATCTGCGGCCGCGGGCCCTCCGGCCAGGTTGCCGGGGGCGAGTGTGCGATCTGCTGGAACCCGAGCCGGTAGTGCCCGTTCGGGTCGACCAGCACCAGCCACTCCTGTCCCTGGGGGTCGGGCTGGCCGGCGGGCGGCGGCCCGTCACCGGGCCGGTAGGTGAGCCCGAACAGCTCACGGTAGAACTCGGCGAGCCCCCGGGCATCCTCGGTGTCCAGCACGGTGGCCAGGATCACCGGCGGCTTGCTCTCGACGCCATCAGCCATACCGGCATCCTGACAGGGCACGCCGACAACCTAGGCTCGACCGGTGACGTCGCCACCCCTGCCGCGCAGCGCACCGGCCGCCGAGGGGGTGTCGTCCGCGGGCATCGCCGCCTTGCTGGACGCCGCCGAGGCGGATCCCGGGATTGCGCTGCACAGCCTGATGGTGCTGCGCCACGGGCGGGTGATCGCCGAGGGTTGGTGGGCGCCGCACCGGCCGACCGACGCCCGGCAGCTCTACTCGGTGAGCAAGAGCTTCACCGCGACCGCACTCGGTCTTGCGGTGGCCGAGGACCGGCTCGCCCTCTCCGACAAGGTCGTCGACCACTTCCCGGAGCTGGCATCGGTCGCCGGCCCACGGACGCGGACGATCACGATCGACCACCTTGCCCGGATGGCCACCGGTCACCACGTCGACACCCTCCCCGCGATGACGCACGGGAGCGACCGGGCGGAGCCGGTTCACACCTTCCTCCGCCTCGAGCCGGAGTCACCGCCCGGGTCGGTATTCGCTTACAACAACGGCGCCACGTACACCCTGGGAGCGATCCTGCAGGCGCGCACCGGACAGAGCCTGACCGGCTACCTGCAGCCGCGGCTCTTCGACCCGCTGGGCATCGCCCCGCCGTTCTGGGACACCATGGGCGGTCCGCGGGAGGTCGGGTTCGCCGGTCTACACCTGACCACCGAGGATGTCGCGCGCTTCGGCCTGCTCTACGCCCAGGACGGGCAGTGGCAGGGGCAGCCGCTGCTGGCACCCGACTTCGTGGCCACAGCCACGCGGGCGCTGACGCCCAATCCCGGCGAACCGGTGGTTGACTGGCAGCAAGGCTACGGCTACCAGTTCTGGCGGTCGCGTCACGGCTACCGGGCCGACGGGGCGTTCGGGCAGTTCTGCCTGGTCCTGCCCGAGCAGGACGCCGTGGTGGTGATCACCAGCGAGACCGAGATCATGCAGCCGCTGCTCGACGCCGTCTGGGCGCATCTGCTGCCGGCCTTCGCGGGGCCCGGCGGGGACGACGGCGCGATGGCCGAGCGACTCGCGGCGTTGACTCTGCCGGTCGAGGGTCAGGGCACCTACCCCGCTGACGACTGGATGACCGCGCGGACGGTCACCGCGGCCCCGGACGGAAGCAGCTGGTCGCTGACCCTGGCGGACGCGGATCAGACCCTGGTGATCGACTGCGGGGACGGGCGCTGGCAGCGGACGGCCGCGCCGGCCGGCGCCGACCGCGTACTCGTCGTCGAGGCCCAGGGCCGGTGGCCCGATCCTGACACCTTCGTCGCCGAGCTGGTCCTGGTGCAGAGTGCGCACCGGTTCACGGTCACCCTGCACCCGAGCACCGGTCAGTCCGTCACCCTCTGGCGAACGGTGCCGCTCCGGGCGCCGTCCCTGGTCGGGCTCGGG
>DATHBQ010000141.1:0-6257 GCA_035296105.1 Propionibacteriaceae bacterium
AAATTGGCCGGCGCCTGGCTTTCCAGGTCGCTGATCCGGGCCTGCTCCCCGTGGGCCCGGGCGAGTAGGTAGTCGCGCAGCCGGGAGGACTGGCGCCGGGTCAGGTAGCGCAGCTTGGTGGTGCTGTCGCCCGCCCCGGCCTCGAGGCGCAGCTCGGCCAACCCGAAGATCCGGGCGGCCAGCGGCTGGATGATGTCCACCGACTGCAGCCGCTCGAACGGGATCTTCTTCGACGTCTTGAACACCCAGCCGGTCTCGATCCGCAGCTCCTCGTCGTCGATGACGAAGCGGGTGAAGTACCAGGTGAAGAAGCCGGCCACGGCGGCGATGACCACGACGGCCCCCACGATCGGCAGGATCCAGCCCAGGTCGCGGACGTCCAGGTCGTCGTTGCTGCCGTCGGGGACCAGGTCGCGGAGGAAGTAGACGACGAAGGCCAGGAAGACCAGCCAGCCGCGGATCAGCGGGGTCAGCGGGTGCGGGCGCTCCGTTTTCTTGACCGGGGGAGCGCCGGGCACCGCCAGCTCCGGCGGTGCCGGCGGGACGGGGCTGGCCGCCGTCGGGTCCGGTCCCGCCGCGCCCGGCTCCGTCGCGGTCCCCTCGATGGGGGCCTGTCCCGGAGTGGTGGTCATAGCCCCGAGGCGTGCGCCTCGCCCAGCTCGGTCAGCCGGTCGCGGAGGCGCGTGGCCTCCTCGGGAGCCAGACCGGGGATGCTGGCGTTGGTCTCGGCGCTCGCCGTCTTCAGGGTCACCGTGGCCAGGCCGAACGCCCGCTCGAGCGGACCGGACTGGACCTCGACCAGCTGCATCCGGCCGTACGGCACCGCGACCAGGCTCCGGAACAGCACACCACGGGTGATGTAGAGGTCGTCCTCCCGCTCCACGTAACCCCAGCTGCGCCAGGTGCGGTTGATCAGGGCCAGGCGGATGCCGGCGATCAGTCCGCCGATCACCAGCAGGATCACGGCCAGCCACCACAGGTCGAGCAGGGCCCAGAACAGGATGGCCGGCACCACGAAGAAGATGGGGACGAAGATCAATGTGGTCAGCCGGCGCAGCGAGCGGAAGTTGGGCGAGAGCCGCTTCCACTCGTACGCCGGGGGCGCGAAGAGTTCCTCCATGACGGAGTTCAGGCTACGTGCCTCCGCCACGTCGATGCCTTCTTCGGCCCGCGGACACTGATCTCACCCAGGATGTTCGTGTCGCGGATGACCAGGGTCGGCTCCTCGTCCACCGGCTCGCCGATCCGCTTGGCCGACGAGTCGCCCAGCACGTTGGCGGCCTCGAACCGGACGGTCGTGCCCGGTCGCACCCGGATGGTGATGCTGCCCAGGAACTGGGTGCAGACGATCTCCACCTCGCGGCTGGTGAACGTGGCCTCAGTGAGGTCCAGCACCGAGGAGCCGAGCATCACGTTGACCTGCAGCTGCCGGTCGACGGTCAGCGGTCCCTTGCGGTTGCTCTCGGCCAGCATGGCGGTGATCCGGTCCGGCTCGCCGGTGTCGGGCGCCAGGGACAGCCGGGCCGGGCGCGGCGACCCGGCCGGCACCAGGTCTGCGGTCAGCACGGCCAGGTCGTCGAACGTCCTCGCCTCGAGGGCGGCCGCCGTGCGCTCGGCGTGCTCGTCCAGATCGATCCGACCGTCGGCGTACGCGGTGTGCAACAGCTCGGTGACCTTGTCGCGGTCCGCGTCGGAGACGCGGAGCTGTCCGGGGTTCATCAGCAGCCCTTCCCTCGGTTGGTCTTGTCCCGCTTGTCCGGCTTCGGTCCGCGCACCGAGACACCGCCGAACAGGGTCAGTCCCTTGATCACCAGGGTCGGTGCACCGGTCATCGGCGCGCCGAGGTCGCGGACGTCAGTGCCGCCGAAGACACCTGCAGTCTCGTCGCGGACCTGCATGCCCTCCGGCACCTTGATGTCCAGTCCGCCGAAGCACCAGAAGCCGGAGATCTCGACAAGAGGCGCGTCGAAGACCGCCTCGCGCATGTCCAGGTCCATGCCGCCGAACAGGGCGAACGACTGGGTCTTCCGCCGGACCCGCCAGTCACCCTTCCGGGTGACCCCGCCGAAGATCGCGATGTGTCGGTCCGGGTCTCTGGTGGCGTGAGCGGTGTCGATCTCGACGCTCGACGTCGGGACCGGCCGGGGCGGGTGGGTGACCACCAGGTCGGCGGTGAGCGGAATCAGGTCGTCGAACGTCTTGGCTTGGAGCAGCTGCTCGAGGCGCTCGTCATGCTCGTCCTTGGACAGCCGGCCCTCGGCATAGGCGGTGCTGAGCAGCGTCGCCACCTGGTCCCGGTCGGCATCGGACGCGCGCAGGTTGCCGCCCGCGATGGGGCCGACGTTGGTGGGTTCAGGGACGCGGTCGGACATGTGTTCACGCTAGCGGGAGGGCTACGCGCGGGCGAGAGCCGGAAGCCCGATTCAGGGGGTCCATCAGGAGGGTTCGGGGGCTACCCCTTAGTCGTCGGGGAAGCTGAGCGCCCAGCACGGGTGCCCAGCTTCCCCGACGACCAGCGTGTCGCCTAGGAGTGCGGCAACCCGATGTCGAAGACGTTGCCGTCGGGGTCCGCCAGGGTCGTCCATCGGGTGCCGTACTCGGCGAAGTCGCCGATCCGGGTGGCGCCCAGGGTGACCGCCCGCTCCACCTCTGCCGGCTGGTCGGGGCTGACCAGGTCGAGGTGGAGGCGGTTCTTGCCGGAGCGCGGCTCCGGCACGGCGAGGAACATCAGGGCCGGGACGCTGCCGTCGGGAGCCGGGGGCACGACGGCGGAGTACTGGTCGGCGCCGTCGACCAGCGGCCGGTCGAGCAGCTGCGACCAGAAGCCGGCGATGGTGGCGGCGTCCGCCGCGTCGATCACGATCTGGCCGAGACTGAGAGTCGTCGTCATGAGTCTGGATCTCCTTGCTTGGGCGCGCCGGTGGGTTGTTGGCGCGTCGTGGGATGTCTAGGGGGTCGTCCCGCCCAGCTCAGTTGGGCATGACCGGCCAGCACACCTCGGTGCGGAACCGGGTCTCGTCGGTGGTCTCGGGTGGGCTGATCAGGTAGATCTCCCGGATCGGCCCGGACGCCGCCGTCTCGTGCGCGGCGACGTGGGAGCCGAGGGCGGCGTAGGTGCGGTCGAAGTCGACGAACGGGCCGGCGTGGACCGCGACCGCGTACCCACCTCCGGGGATGAGCATGCGCCCTGAGCCTGTCGAAGGGACGCCGCCCACCGGTACATAGGCGGTCACCTCGCCCACGGCCTCGGTGAAGAACTCCTCCCCGTAAAGGGCGCCGCCCGGTCCGGTCGGAGGTCCGTCGAGGCGCGCGTAGAGCTGGGGGAAGATCTGCGCGCACCAGTCGCCGATCCCGTCCCGCTCCACCCGGGCGGTCACCGCGACCGCGGCGAGGTCAGGCAGGATGCGGCGCTGGACCTCGACAGGGACCGTCGCAGTGAGCAGACCGCGGAGCGACGCCACGATCGCCCGGGTCCGGCTCAGCTCGGCCTCCATCCGCGACAGATGGTCGGCGATCGTCGCGTCCCGCTGGGCCGGATCGGCGCTGTCCAGCACCCGACGAACCTCGGCCAGTGGCATCTCCAGGCGGCGGAGTCGCCCGATCAGCAGCGCGTCAGGGACCTGGTCGACCGAGTACCGGCGGTACCCGCTCGACTCGTCCACGGCGTAGGGGACCAGCAGGCCCTGCTCGTGGTAGTGGCGCAGGGTCTTGACCGTGAGATGGGTCAGCCGGGAGAACTCCCCGATGGCCACGGATGCGCTCATGCGGCCCACCTTGCACTCTCCCGTCAGGGGAGAGTCAAGGTGGGAATTCATGGGTTTCCCTTATGGCGTACACAGCCGCAGTGGTCACTCTTGAAAGGGTGAGCCTTCCTGCCCTGCTGGGCCCCCCGGCGACCGCCCGCTCCGAGCCGGTGGCGCGGGTGGTCCTGGTCGGCGGCGTACCCGGTGCGGGAAAGACCACCGCCATCGCCCGGGTAGCGACGGGCCGGCCGGATGTGGACGCGCTCGACCCCGAGGCGTTCCGCGACCGGATCGCCCGGCGACTGCCGGCCGGAACCGCATACGCGACGTATCGCCCGCTGGTGCATGTCCTGCACGCCCTCGAGGTGCTGGGAGTTCTGCTCCGCGGGCCGGTGCCGGGCCGGACCCTGGTGGTGCACGACCCGGCGACCCGCCCGCGACGGCGCTGGTTGTTCGCCTGGCTGGCCCGGGCGCGCGGCTGGGATCCGGTACTGATCTACGTCGACGTGCCGCGGACGCTGGCCGAGGCCGGTCAGGTGCAGCGCGGGCGAGTCGTCGACCCGGCGAGCTTCGCCCAGCACTGGGAGCGCGGGAAGAGGCTGCGCGCCGAGCTGATCGGCAAGCCGGGTGAGGTCGACGGCGCCCTGTGGTCGGAGGTCGTGCTCACCGATCGGGACGAGGTGGCGCCTGAGCTGCACCGGGCCGTGACGCCGGGTCCCCGGCCACCGCTGGCCGTCGGCGGCTCCGGGTCGGCCTCTCGGCTGTAGGTCAGGCCGGCGGGAACCGGCTCGCCAGTTCTCGCGACGTCTCCGCGATATCGAGGCCGCCGTCGTCCTGACCGAGCCACTTCACGAGTTGCTTGGGCCAGAGCACCTGGACACCGCGGATCGAACGAGCCGCCGATCATGGGCCAGTCAGCACCGACGAAGCACAGAACGCCGGTGACGGGCACAGTGGGCACGATCCGACGGACCCGCTCGGTCTGCCACAGCACACCGTCGACGAGGTTGCTGCGGTCCCGGCGACCGACCACCAGCTTGGTGGTCCGAGGGCGCAGGATTCCGCCCTCGGCGGCGCGTCTGGGGCGCTGACCTCGGTAGTGCTTGGCATCGATCACCCAGATGGCTGCAGTGGTGACGACGAGATGGTCGATGTTGGCGCGAGTTCCGGGTATCCGTCGGTCATGCAGCAGAGCCAGCTGTGGTGACACCAACGAGTCGAGACTGCGGCCGAGCGTCTCCTCGCCCTCAGCCCCCGCGGCCCAGGCGGCCGTGCTCGAAGGCTCGGCCGACAGGGCGATGGCCAGGCCACCCAGCGGGCCCCAGCGGGCCCTCAGGCGTGCGACGTCGTGCGCCCGGCGTCGCTCATGCTCTCGACGAGCGGAGGCACCCGCGCGGGTCATCCTCGGGCCGGTCGGCTCCTCGGTCATCCGCTGACCATAGGGCCACCTGGCGTTTGTTACGACCCTTGTATGAATTGTTTGCGGGAATGTTCTCGTTGACGAGGTAGGGGAGCCGGACCGAGCCAGGTGATGGCACGCCAGATCCACTCGAGCGGTCCCTGGGCGAAGTAGCGGAGCCAGAGCCGGCTGACCAGGCTCTGGGTTACGAGGATGGCGGCGGCAAGAGAGGATGTCGCAGCGGCCGAGATCATGCTCCGGAAGTCGACGACCTGGGCCACGGCGAACACGGCCAGCGAGGCGCCGACGTAGTTGGACAGCGCCATCCGTCCCAGCGGGTCGAAGAAGGCGGCAACGGCGCGCCGGAGGGAGGTCTGCCAGAGCAGCGAAAGGCTGATGACGTACCAGGCGGCCATCACCAGTCCCGCGACGCTGCCCGCGGTGCTGAGACGGGGGTCGCCGGGATCGGTGGACTGCCAGTAGAGCGCCGGAACTAGCAGGGCGCTGGCCACCGGGAAGGCCCAGCGCACCGGGGGCGCGGCGGCCTCGAGGGCCCGAGGGGTCCCGTACGCCGCCAGGGCGGCGCCGACCAGCATCAGGCCCGGGGTGGCGGTGAGACCGCCCCCGGCCAGCGCGTACGCGGCGACCACGGCGGCCAGCCCGACGACCAGCTGGAACAGCCGGGGCGTGAACAGGACCAACGGCAGGAGGAGCACACCGCTGATCGCGTACGCCCGCAGGATGTCGCCGGAGAAGACCAGCGCGTGCAGCAGGCCGATGCCGAGCAGGCCGAGCATCCGGAGGAGCAGGGCGAGCCAGCCGCGCCGGCCGCGGACCCGGGCCGACCGGAGTACGAAGTCCATGCTCATCCCGAACAGCACGGTGAAGATCGGGATGAAGCGGGTCTGGACGAGGTAGTCGAGGGGCTCGCGGTCCTGGACGTCGGAGCCGGGAGCAACATCGAGGCCCAGGTCGACCAGGTCGGGAGTATTGACGAACAGGATTCCCGCGACGGCGATGCCGCGCAGCGAGTCGAGGAAACCCCAGCGCTCGCGGTCCGCCACGGTGCCACGCTAGGTGTATGAGGACTGGACGTTGGTGACGCCGGTTTTGAG
>DATHBQ010000142.1:0-2099 GCA_035296105.1 Propionibacteriaceae bacterium
CTTCCTGATCTTCTCGGACTTCCAGCGCGGGGCGCTGCGGCTGTCGGCGCTGATGGAGCTGCCGGTCATCCACATCTACCCCCACGACTCGATCGGGGTCGGGGAGGACGGCCCGACCCACCAGCCGATCGAGCACCTGGCCTCGATCCGGGCGATGCCGGGCCTGATCGACCTGCGGCCGGGCGACCCCAACGAGGTCGTCGAGGCCTGGAAGGTGATCATGCCGCTGCGGCACGACCCGGTGGCGCTGATCCTGTCCCGGCAGGCGATGCCGACGCTGGACCGGACGAAGTACGCCCCGGCCAGCGGGGTGGCGCAGGGCGGCTACGTGCTGGCCGGCGATCCGGAGGTCACCCCCGACGTGATCCTGATCGCCAGCGGGACCGAGGTCTCGCTGGCCGTCGAGGCGTACGAGCAGCTGGTCAGCGAGGGCATCAACGCCCGGGTGGTGTCGATGGCGTCGATGGAGCTGTTCGACCGGCAGCCCAAGGACTACCGGGCCGCGGTGCTGCCGCCGGCGGTCACCGCCCGGGTGGTGATCGAGCAGGGGACGGCATTCGGGCTGGACCGCTGGGCCGGGACGACGGGGGCGATCGTGGCGATGAGCACCTTCGGCGCATCCGCACCGCTCAAGGCGCTGCAGGCCAAGTTCGGCTTCACCGTGGAGCGGGTAGTCGAGCTGGCCAAGGAGCAGATCGCGGGCTGACCGGCCCTCAAGGAGGAGACATCATCGACGGCTTGAGCTCGATCGCGCGGTTGCGCGCCGGCACGACCCGCTCCATCAGCGCCGAGAATCCGGACGGCGCCCCCGGCGGTGGCGGCCGGGCTACGGAGGGCACAGGTGCGCACGCCGCTCGTGACCTTGGTCGGGGCTGGAAGGTCTCGCCCAGCATCGACATCGGCGCCGGCGAGACGACCGACCTCGCCGTCGTCGACGGACCGGGGGAGATCCGGCACATCTGGCTGACCACCCATCCGTCGAACTGGCGCCGGTTGATCCTCCGGGCGCATTGGGACGGCTCGGCGGAGCCGGCGGTCGAGGTGCCGGTCGGCGACTTCTTCGGCCAGGGGTGGGGCGCGTTCGCCCAGCTGTCCTCCATCCCCGTCGCGGTCAACCCGCACGGCGGGTTCAACTGCTACTGGCCGATGCCGTTTCGAGAGGGGGCGCGGCTCAGCCTGGAGAACACCGCTGGCTCCGCCGAGCGGGTCTACTTCCAGGTCACCTACGCCACCGGCGAGCCGGAGGGAGACAGCTATCTGCACGCCCAGTGGCGGCGGAGCAACCCGGTCGCCGGGGGCGGGCCGCACGTCCTGCTCGACGGCGTGACCGGTCGTGGCCACTACGTCGGGACCTATCTGGCGTGGGGCGTGAACAGCAGCGGCTGGTGGGGTGAGGGCGAGGTGAAGCTCTACCTGGACGACGACGAGGAGTTCCCGACGATCTGCGGCACCGGCACCGAGGACTACTTCGGTGGGGCCTGGAACTTCGACGTGCCCGGCCAGGGCTACGCCGCGTTCAGCACGCCGTACCTCGGCCTGCACCAGATCCTGCGTCCCGATGGCCTCTACGCCAGCCAGCAGCGGTTCGGCATGTACCGCTGGCACATCCCGGACCCGATCAGCTTCGCCTCCCGGCTGCGGGTCGACGTCCAGGCGCTCGGCTGGCGCAGCGGCGGCCGCTACCTGCCGCTCCACGACGACATCGCGTCCACGGCGTACTTCTATCTCGACTCACCGGCGACCACCCGGCCGGAGGCCCCGACGGCGGACGCGATGGAGATCGGCTGAGCCGCATCAGGTCACCGGGCGGTTGCGGTAGCGGGTGACCAGGTCACGGCTGGCCACCTGCATCCGCACCGGCGGCAGCCCGCGGGCGATCAGGGCCAGGTCGTCGACCACCATGTCGCCGATCTGCGCAAACGCGGCCGGGATGCCGCCGGCACGATGGGCCGACAGCACCAGCCCCTCCAGCGAGCGCGCCGGGTCGTCGGGCGGGACCGGCTCGGTCGGCCAGACATCGACCGCGGCCAGGAACTGGCCGGCGGCCACCCGCCGGAGCAGGGCGTCGTAGTCGACGACCGCGGCCCGGCTGACCAGGA
>DATHBQ010000143.1:0-2183 GCA_035296105.1 Propionibacteriaceae bacterium
GACGTCGATGCACCTCACCCTCGCTGGTCAGCAGTCCCTCGCCCAGCAGCAGCTTGGCGCGCACCAGCCCGCGGCCCTTTCCGATCTGCCGGGCGTGCGCCGTCAGGAGCTCCCAGACCTGGGTCGGGTCGTCCAGCAGCAGCACCGGCTCCGATCCCATCCGCACCGGGGCCGTGCGCGCGCCACGGGCCGACAGCACCTCCAGGAAGTCCACCGGCGAGCGGCGAAAGGCGCGCACCAGCATCACGTTTCGCAGGACCGAGCGGGGAGCTCGGGCAAGCCGGCCCGTCATGCTCACCTCTCGAAACTACTGCGGCGCCTCGGGATGATCGGCCAGGGCGAGCAGGGGCTGCCGGAGCCGCTTCGCCGTCACCTCGTCATGCTGTCGCAGCTCGGTGAGGGCGGCCCTCGTAACCGCCTGCAGGGCCCGCGACAGTCCGGGAGGATCGAGAGCCCGAACCAGGGCCGCATCGAGCGAGGCTTTGACCGGGTCGGGCAAGGAGTCGGCGCCCCTGGCGTACGCGGTGTCCAGACCGTGGCGATCGGCGGCCAGCGTCAGCACGTGGAAGCGGGCCTGGCTGATCCAGTACTCCGCCAGCCAGGGCCGACCGCGCTCGATGCTGCTCCGGGCATGCAGGACGTGGTGCCAGATCAACCCGGTCAGCTGGTCGACGTCCGTCCCCGAGGCCGGACGCGGCGGGACCGGCTCGCCGAAGGCGACGACGAACGGCGCGGTGCCGTAGGACCGGAACTCGCTGACCGGGGTGAAGCCGAGGTCCACCTCGAGCAGTCCTGGGAGGAGGAATCCGCGGTATGCCGCGGGGCCGGCGGCCAGGTCGAAGTGGTGCAGCGCGCCCAGCTCGTCGTACAGGTAGCGGCTGAAGTCAGCGAGCACCTCGGCCACGTCAGTGACTCCGAAGAAGAGGTCGACGTCGGACCACCGGTCCTCCCGGCCTGCGGCCGCGGACCCGGTGATCGCCGCGCCGGCGACCCGGTCGTCGACGCGCGCCAGCTGGAGCAGCGAGGCCCGCACCTCGTCGCGGCGGCTGGTCGGCACGATCAGAGCCTGCCAGCCGGGGTGAGTCGAGGTCACCTCAGGCGGTCGCAGTGGAGGCCGTTCGCAACCCGCCCGAACGGGTACACCAGACTGATGTCTGACGCGATACCCAACCCCTTCGAGCCATCCAGTCGATAGGAACCCATCTCGTGAAGTCCCGCACCGGGCCGGTCGGCGTCGGCATCGTCGGCGCCGGCAACATCAGCAACACCTACCTGGAGAACCTGAACTCGTTCCCCGACACGACCGTGGTGGCGGTGGCCGACCTGTTCCCGGAGGCCGCCCAGCGCCAGGCCGAGAAGTTCGGCGTGGGCCGGTCCGGCACGGTGGAGAGCCTGCTGGCCGACGATGACATCGACATCGTGGTCAACCTGACTACTCCGAACGCCCACGCTGAGGTCGCCAGCCAGGCGGTCAGCGCTGGCAAGCACGTCTGGAACGAGAAGCCGCTCACCGTCGACCGGGAGAGCGCGCAGGCATTGCTGAAGCAGGCCGACGCCGCCGGCGTACGGGTCGGCTGCGCGCCGGACACCTTCCTCGGCTCGGGCCTGCAGCACACCCGGCGGCTGCTGGAGCAGGGGATCATCGGGACGCCGCTCACCGCCCTCGTACTGCTGCAGAGTCTCGGACCCGAGTCGTGGCACCCCAACCCCGCCTTCTTCTTCGCGTCGGGGGGCGGACCGCTGTTCGACATGGGGCCGTACTACCTGACGACGATGGCCCAGACCTTCGGGCCGATGGACTCGCTCGCCGCGACCGGGTCACGAGCTCGCGAGACCCGGGTGGTCGGGTCCGGTCCGCGGGCCGGCGAGGAGATCACGGTGAGCGTGCCGACCCACGTCAGTGTGCTGGCCCGCTACCAGTCGGGCCAGTCGGCGGTGATGATCTTCTCCTTCGACTCGGCCATTGGCCGGACGGTGATCGAGGTCAACGGGTCGGGCGGCACGGCGGTGTTTCCGGACCCGAACACGTTCGAGGGTGATGTCGTGCTGCGGCGGGCGCAGCCCAACCAGCCGCCGGAGACGCTGACCGGGCCGCCGGCGGTGTCCTCGCGCGGCACGGGAGTGCTGGAGATGGCCCGGGCGATCCGGGAAGGCCGGCCGCACCGGGCGTCCGGTGAGCTGGC
>DATHBQ010000144.1:0-9049 GCA_035296105.1 Propionibacteriaceae bacterium
ACCATCCAGGTCGACCTGATGCTGCCCGAGCGGTTCGGCCTGGAGATCACCGCCCCCGACGGCACCCGGCAGCGGCCGGTGATGATCCACCGGGCGCTGTTCGGCTCCGTTGAGCGGTTCCTGGGGGTGCTCACCGAGCACTACGCCGGCGCGTTCCCGCCGTGGCTGGCGCCGGTCCAGGTGGTGGCGGTGCCCGTGGCCGGCGAGTACGCCGACTACCTCGCCGACGTCGCGGCCCGGCTGCGCGAGGCCGGCGTCCGGGTCGAGGTGGACACCGGCGACGACCGGATGGGCAAGAAGATCCGCAACGCCGAGCAGCAGAAGGTGCCCTACATCCTGATCGCCGGTGGCGAGGATGAAGCCGCCGGAGCGGTGTCGTTCCGCTACCGGGACCGGACCCAGAAGAACGGGGTGCCGGTAGACGACGCCATCGGCGAGATCACCGACGCGATCGCCCGCCGCATCCAGGTCTGACGCGTTCGACGCTCCACCCCGGGACGACGGTCTACGCTGACATGGCGTCAGGGAGGAAAGGGGAGCGGTGAGCCACGAGGTCGACGAGGCTGCCAGCCTGCCCGGAACACCGGACGGCTTCCAGCGGCTGTGGACGCCGCACCGGATGGTCTACATCCAGGGCGAGAACAAGCCGGCCACCCCGGACGCGGCCGAGTGCCCGTTCTGCACGGCACCGGAGCAGGAGGACCGGGAACGGTTGATCGTGCACCGGGGCGAGATCGCGTACGCGGTCCTCAACCTGTATCCGTATTCGCCGGGGCACCTGCTGATCTGCCCCTACCGGCACGTCGCTGACTACACCGACCTGACCCTGGAGGAGTCGGCGGAGATCACCCGGCTGACCCAGCTGGCGATGCGGGCGATCCGCCGGGCTAGCGCCCCGGCCGGGTTCAACCTCGGCATCAACCAGGGAACAGCCGCCGGCGCGGGCATCGCCGCCCACCTGCACCAGCACGTCGTGCCCCGCTGGGCCGGGGACGCCAACTTCCTTCCGGTGGTCGGCCAGACGAAGGCACTGCCGCAGCTGCTGGACCAGACCTGGGTCTCCGTCCACCAGGCGTGGGACGAGCTGGACTGATGCTCGAGCGGTTCCGCGCTCTGTCCCACGCCGTGCTGGGGCCGGTGGCCCGGCTGCTGATCCGGATGGGCGTGTCACCCGATGTGGTGACCGTGATTGGCACGCTGGGCGTCGCCGTGGCCGCCCTGATCTGTTTCCCCCAGGGCTGGCTCTGGCAAGGCGCGCTGGTGGTCACCGTCTTCGTGATCTCGGACATGATCGACGGCCTGATGGCCAAGATCACCGGGACGTCGAGCAACTGGGGCGCCTTCCTGGACTCCACCTCCGACCGGCTCGGCGACGCCGCCGTCTTCGGCGGGATCCTGCTCTACTTCGTCTACCGGGAGTCGTCCACGTTGTGGGCCGGGATAGCCCTGGCCGGCCTGGTGTTCGGCCAATGGACCTCCTACGTCAAGGCCCGGGCCGAGAGTCTGGGCTACACCTGCGCCGGCGGGCTCGCGGCCCGGGCCGACCGGCTGGTCATCATCCTCGCCGGCGCCCTGCTGGCCGGGCTCGGCGTGCCTTACGTGCTGCAGATCGCCGTGGCCGGGCTGGCCGTGACCAGCATGATCACCGTGGTGCAGCGGATCGGCCAGGTCCGCCGGCAGGCCAAGGCGGCGGATGTCCGGACTGCCTGACCGGCTGGCAGGGCTGGCAAGGCTCGGCGGCCGGGCCCGCGAGATCACGCTGCGCCGGCTCTTCCGCCTCGGCTGGCGGACCGCCCACCGCATCCCCCGACCTCTGGTGGCCGGAGCGCTCGCCGTCGCCGCACACGTCGCAGTCCGGCGCCCGGGTCGCCATGTCCAGACTCTGCGGCGCAACCTGGCCCTGACCACCGGCCGTCCGGTCGACGACCGGCTGCTGCGGGCCGCCGTCCGGTCCCACCTGCGCAACGTCTACGAGATGCTCGCCCTGCCAGGGTGGCGATCGGAGGACGTGCTGGCCCGGATCGAGACCGTCAACGAGTCGCAGATGCGAGCCGCCTACGCCAGCACCGGAGCGGTCGTCGTCCTCCCACACAGCGGCAACTGGGATCTCGCCGGCGCGTACGCGCAGTTGACCGCGATGCCGGTGACCACGGTGGCCGAGGCCCTGCCCAGCGAGGACTTCGCGGCGTTCGTGGCTTTCCGGGAGCGGTTGGGCATGCAGGTGCTCTCGCACCGCGACCCGGCCGTGATCGGCGAGCTGCTGGGGGCGCTACGCGCGGGCCGGCTGGTCTGCCTGCTCGGGGACCGCGACCTGGTCGGCTCCGGGGTCCCGGTCCAATGGGCCGGCCACCCGATCACCATGCCGGCCGGTCCCGCCGTGGTGGCCCGCCGGTCGGGAGCGGCGCTGATCCCGATCGTCTGCCAGTACACCCCGCGCGGGATGCGGATCGTGTTCAGCGACCCGATCCCACACCGGTCGGGCCGCGACGGCCTGGTGGCCATGAGCCAGGAGGTGGCCGACTTCTTCGTCGCCACCCTGGCCCGGCAGCCCGAGGACTGGCACATGCTTCAGCCGTTCTTTCCCGCCGACCCCGCGGTCCCGGCGGCCGACCCGCCGAGCCGGAATCGTGCGTAGCGGTTCCGCCCGGCCGCTGCGGGTCGGACTGGTCTGTCCTTACTCATTGGAGTCGCCGGGCGGGGTGCAGAACCACGTCCTCGGACTCGCCGATTTCCTGGCCGAGCGGGGCCATTCGCCGCAGGTGCTGGCCCCCGGAGCCCTGGCGGCGGACGCGCTGCGGCCGCTCGACCCCCGGCGGTTCACCAGCGCCGGCTCCGCAGTGCCGGTCCGCTACAACGGGTCCGTCGCGAAGGTGAGCTTCGGCCCACTCACCGCGGGCCGGGTCCGGCGATGGCTGCGGGTCGGCCGCTTCGACCTGCTGCATATCCACGAGCCGGTCACGCCGAGCATCGCCCTGCTGGCCCTGTGGGCCGCCGAGCAGCCGGTGGTCGGGACCTTCCACGCCGCGACCCCGCGCTCCCGGTCGCTGCGGTTGGCCGGGACGGTGCTCCGCACGGCCGTGGACAAGCTCGACGCCAGGATCGCGGTGTCGGAGACGGCACGACAGGTGGTGCGCCGACATCTCGGCACCGACGCCACGGTCGTGCCCAACGGCATCCACTTCGCCGACTTCGCCCGGACCGCGTCGCCGGGTCTGTCCGGTGTCCGCCGTCGGCTGCTGTTCCTGGGCCGCACCGACGAGCCCCGCAAGGGGCTGGACCTGCTGCTCGACGCTCTGCCGGCCATCCGCCGGACCGAGCCCGACCTGGAGGTGGTCGTCGCCGGCGAGGGTCACCAGCCGCTGCCACCGGGATGCCGGCGGGTCGGTCGGGTCAGCGAGGCGGAGAAGGTCGCGCTGCTGAGCACCGCCGACGTCTTCGTCGCGCCGCAACGGGCCCGGGAGAGCTTCGGCATCGTGCTGGTGGAGGCCATGGCCAGCGGCGTGCCCGTCGTCGCCTCGGACCTCGCCCCGTTCGTGGACCTTCTCGGACCGACCAGCTGGGATAGCGCGGCGGCCGGCACGGTGTTCGCGGCCGGGGACTCCGCAGCCCTGGCCCGGGCGGTCATCGACCAGCTGCGCCGGCCCGATCCGGCCCGGACCGGGCGGGCCCGACGGCGCGCCCGGCGCTACGACTGGTCGGCCGTGGGAGCCCAGATCGAGCAGGTCTACCGGACCGTGCTGACCACCGGCCCAGCGGCCACCGACCGGCAGCGGGCGGGTTAGACAGCCCGTCGCGAAAGCCCCGAACCGGGGCGGGTACCCGGGTGGTGGCCGCCCGTCGTGGGCAGTACGCTGCGGGCTGGCCACGCGCACAAGGAGAGACCGTGTCGGACTACCCCGAAGACCTGAAGTACACCGCTGAGCACGAGTGGGTGCGCAGCGGGAACGGCAGCACCGTCCGGGTGGGGATCACCGAGTACGCCGCCGACCAGCTCGGCGACATCGTCTTCGCCTCGTTGCCCTCGGTGGGGGAGTCGGTGGCGGCCGGCGACGCGTGCGGCGAGCTGGAGTCGACCAAGAGCGTGTCCGACATCTTCTGCCCGGTGCCCGGCGTGGTGTCCGCGGTCAACGCCCTGCTGGAGAGCAACCCGGAGACGGTGAACGCCGACCCGTACGGGGACGGCTGGCTGTTCGAGCTCGAGATGGAGGAGGGGGCAGACCTCGAGGATCTGCTGGATGCGGACGCGTACGCGGAGCAGGTATCGGGCTGACCGCCGCCCAAATGGCCCGACCTTCTAACGACCGGGCCTAAACTCTGCATCACGCCTCGAGATTGCTCGGGGAGGGACACCCGAAAGCCGAGACCTGATGCCCTTCTGCAACAACTGCGGACACGACAACCCGGACGGAAGCAACTTCTGCGGGCAGTGCGGTGCGGCCCTGACTCCTCCACGGGGGGACACCACCGAGCGGATCCCGACCGGCGACACGACCAAGACCATCCCGCCGATGGTCGACGAGCACACAGAGCCGTTGACCGCCGAGGAGGAGGCAGCCGTCAGCGGGCTGCCGACCGGGTCGGCGCTGCTGATCGTGCAGCGCGGAGCGAACGCCGGCGCGCGGTTCCTGATCAACACCGAGAAGGTCACGGCCGGACGGCACCAGGACTCCGACATCTTCCTCGACGACATCTCCGTGTCCCGCCGGCATGCGACCTTCACCCGCACCGACGAGGGCATCCTGGTGCGTGACCTGGGCAGCCTGAACGGCACCTACGTCAACCGCGACCTGGTCGAGGAGCAGCTGCTCCGGCACGGCGACGAGGTGCAGATCGGCAAGTTCCGGCTGGTGTTCTTCGCCAGCCCGCACGGGCCCGAGTAGCGCACTGACTGTGCTGAGCATGCCGAACCAACCGGACCGCCGGGGCCGGGTCGCGACTCGCAGCATCGGGCAGGTGTTGGCGGTGCTGCGGCCGGACTTTCCGGATATCTCGATCTCTAAGATCCGCTTCCTGGAGTCAGAGGGACTTGTCTCGCCGCAGCGGGCCGAGTCCGGCTACCGGCGCTACACCGACGCCGACGTCGAGCGGCTGCGCTACGTGCTGGCCGTGCAGCGCGAGCACTACGTGCCGCTCAAGGTGATCCGCGACCATCTGGCCCAGATCGACCGCGGCCTCAGCCCGCCCATGCTGGGCTCGGTCCGCCAGCCGGAGAGTGCGGAGACCGGCGAGGCCGGACCGGCGGCGCCGTCGCCCACGCCGGCGACGCCCAAGGCGCCGCTGCGGCTGTCGCGCGCGGAGCTGCTGGAGGCGAGCGGGCTGACCGAGGCGGCGCTCAGCGAGCTGGAGCGTAACCAGATCATCCTGCCGCGACGCGGCACCAGCTCCTACGGGCGCGACGCCCTGACCCTCGCCGTGGCGGCCCGTCGGCTGGGGGAGTACGGGCTGGACGGACGGCACCTGCGGGCCTTCAAGATGTCGGCCGACCGGGAGGTCGGACTGGTCGAGCAGGCCATCGCCCCGCACGTCCGGCGCGCCGGTGGGAACCGGGATGTCTCGGCCGAGGTCACGCAGCTGGTGATCAGCTTCCACGCGGCCCTGGTTCGCACCGCCATGGAGAGGTGAACGGCCGTGGGCACCCAAGTAGGGTTGGCTCATGCGTGAGCTCGATGTGGTGGGCGTCCGGGTCGAGATGCCGTCCAACGCGCCCATGGTGCTGCTGCGCGAGGTCGGAGGCAGTCGCTATCTGCCCATCTGGATCGGAGCCAACGAGGCCTCCGCCATCGCCAACGCTCAGGAAGGCGTGGTCCCGCCGCGTCCGCTGACCCATGACCTGATGGTCGACACGCTGGCCACCCTCGGCCACCGGCTGACCGAGGTGCACATCACCGAGCTCGAGGGCGGCACGTTCTACGCCGTCCTGCTGGTGGACGGGGTCGAGGTCAGCGCCCGTCCCTCGGACGCCATCGCCCTCGCCCTCCGGGTGGGGTCGGACATCTACTGCGCCGAGGACGTGCTCGACGAGGCCGGGATCGAGATCCCGGAGGCCGAGGACGACGAGGTGGAGAAGTTCCGCGAGTTCCTCGACCAGGTCAACCCGGACGACTTCGTCACCGGGGACGAGCCGAAGCCGTAGGTCCGGTGCGGCCCCAGCACCGCCCGAGTGGGCTGCTCCTGCCGCTCGGAGAAAAGTCGACCAGTGGCGACTTTTTGGCCGATCCGGCCGGCCGCTGGAGGACGGAAACTCGCCATCGGTCGACTTTTGTCCCGGAGAGCGGATTCACCCGGCAAGATGGCGGACAGCAACTCTCAGGGGCAACTCGAGGGTGAAGAATCGGCTTCCGGCGGTATCGGCGTGTCGTTGACCGCCGCGCCGGGGCCGTCGTAGCGTTCAAGAAGTAATGCCGACGATGGAATTACGCCCGCGCAACTCCTAGCGGGTCCGTCGCGGCGACGGAGGTTGGCGAGATTCGGAGGCAGACGTGAGCAGCACCGAGGTTCCCGCAACTACCGAGCCGACCCCGGTCGACCCGGAGGACGCCCAGGGCCTGCTGTTCGACGGCGACTTCTCCCCACTGCCCACCGACCTCGGCTTCCGCGGCCCGGTGGCCTGTAGTGCCGCCGGCATCACGTACCGCCAGCTGGACTACTGGGCCCGCACCGGCCTGGTCGTTCCCGAGGTGCGGGGCGCGTCCGGCTCCGGCTCCCAGCGGCTCTACAGCTTCCGCGACATCCTGATGCTCAAGGTGATCAAACGGCTGATCGACGCCGGCATCTCGCTACAGCAGATCCGCACCGCGATCGACCACCTCCGCGCGCGGGGCGTGGCCGACCTGACCCAGGTCACTCTGATGAGCGACGGGGTGTCGGTCTTCGAATGCACCTCCGACGATGAGGTGATCGACCTGCTCCGCGGCGGCCAAGGCGTGTTCGGCATCGCTCTCGGTGGCGTCTGGCGCAGCATCGAGGGGACGCTGTCCGACCTGCCGGCCGAGCGAGCGGAGGAGCCGCAGGCTCCGGCCGCAACCGACGAGCTGTCTCGCCGCCGCCAGGCGCGCGCCGTCAGCTGATCGACTGGCGCGACCCCGAGGACACCTGCTCACGGCCATCCATCCGGTGGCCGGTGGCTCACTGGGGTGGCGGGCTGACCGCACGGGCGGTCGTCGTCGAACTGCGGACGTAGGCCCGAGTAACCGGATAGGATGGGGTGGCCAACATGGCGCGCGGGAGAGCTCATCGGGCTCGACGCCGACCACGATGACGCCGAAGGGGCAACCTCCCCGGAACCTCTCAGGCACCAAGACCGCGACCGCCATGGCAACTCTGGAGCCGACGGCGACAGAGGGGGAGTGCGTACGCCGCGCGCGGGGTGCGCAGCCCACTCGTTGTCGACGTTAGGAAGCCCGATGGCCGACTCCGCCCCGACGCCCAGCTCTCTCGACTCGATGCCGTTCGCCCGCTTCGAGCGGCGGCACATCGGTCCGCAGCCCGACGAGCGCGACAAGATGCTCGCCGCGCTGGGCCTGGCCGACCTGAACGAGCTGGTCGAGACCTCGGTCCCGGCCGCCATCCGTCAGACCGAACCGCTCGACCTGCCACCGGCGTGGTCGGAGTCGCAGACCCTGACTGAGCTGCGCCGGCTCGCGGCCGCGAACCGCCCGCTGACCCCGATGATCGGCCTGGGCTACTACGGCACGATCACTCCGTCGGTGATCCGCCGCAACGTCCTGGAGTCGCCGGCCTGGTACACCGCCTACACGCCCTACCAGCCCGAGATCAGCCAGGGCCGGCTGGAGGCGCTGCTCAACTTCCAGACCATGGTGTCGGACCTGACCGCGCTGCCCACGTCCGGAGCCAGCCTGCTGGACGAGGCCACCGCCGTCGCCGAGGCGATGACCCTGGCCCGGCGGAGCACCAAGACCGGATCGGTCTTCCTCCTGGACGGCGACACGCTGCCGCAGACCGTAGGCGTGGTCCGCACCCGGGCGGCCGCGCTCGGCCTGGACGTGGTGGTCGCCGAGGGCCCGCTGCTGGAGGCGCTGGCGCAGGTCGACGTGTTCGGCGTGCTGGTGCAGACCCCTGGGGCGACCGGGCGGCTGGCCGGCACCGAGGAGCTCGCCGCCGTCGCCGACCGGGCCCACGAGCAGGGCGCGCTGGTCGTCGCCGCGTGCGACCTGCTGGCGCTGACCCTGACCACGCCGCCAGGGGAGTGGGGGGCCGACGTGGCCGTCGGCTCCAGCCAGCGCTTCGGGGTCCCGCTGTTCTACGGCGGTCCGCACGCCGGCTTCATCGCCGTTCGCTCCGGGCTGGAGCGCACCCTGCCCGGCCGCCTGGTCGGGGTGTCCAAGGACGTCGACGGCACGCCCGCCTTCCGGCTCGCGCTGCAGACGCGGGAGCAGCACATCCGGCGGGAGAAGGCCACCTCCAACATCTGCACCGCCCAGGTTCTGCTGGCCGTCACGGCCAGCATGTACGCGGTCTACCACGGGCCCGAGGGGCTGCGGGACATCGCCACCGCATTGCACGACCGCGCCACCGCGCTGGCCGGCGACCTGCGGGCGGCGGGCATCGAGATAGCCCACCGCGCGTTCTTCGACACCATCACCGCGGTGGTGCCCGGCCGGTCCGACGACGTTGTCGCCGCAGCGCGGGAGGCCGGGGTGCACCTGCGCCGGGTGGATGCCGACACCGTGGCCGTGGCGATCGGTGAGGACGCCACCGCGGCCGACCTGGCGGCGGTGCGGAGCGCGTTCGGGGTCGACGGGACCGGCGCTGCTGCGTACGGGGATCTGGCCGGCAGCGAGCGGACCTCGCGCTTCCTCACCCATCCGGTGTTCACCACCCACCACAGCGAGACGGCGATGCTGCGGTACCTGCGGGCGCTGTCCGACCGCGACTTCGCCCTCGACCGCGGCATGATCCCGCTCGGCTCGTGCACCATGAAGCTGAACGCGACCACCGAGATGGAGCCGATCTCCTATCCGGGATTCGCGAACCTGCACCCGTTCGCGCCGACCGAGGACGCCCAGGGGTATGCGGAGCTGATCGGCAC
>DATHBQ010000145.1:0-9398 GCA_035296105.1 Propionibacteriaceae bacterium
CCGGTCCGACCGCGTACCTCCGCGCGGTCGCCGCATTGTGCACAGATCGCCTCCTCGTGCCGGTGGTCGCGACGGCGGCCCGGATGGGCGAGACGGCCGGCGGGCTGACCTCGGACAAGGAGGCGGAGATGGCGGTGGTGATGCTGCGTACGCCCGACGGTCGTCAAGCCATGCTGGCGTTCACCGGTCTCGACTCCCTCTCGGCCTGGCAACCAGAGGCTCGGCCGGTTCCGATCACGATCGATCGGCTCGCCGCCACCGCTCAGGACGAGGGCGCGACCGCGGTGCTGGTCGACTTCGCCGGCCCTGCCGCGCTGGTCATCGAGGGGGAGGTGCTGGCCGCGCTGGCCGCCGGGCACCGCCTGGTCGAAACCCCCGACGGCGGGTTCGGCTGGGCGATCCCGGCACCGGAATAGCCGACCGGCGTACGCCGTTGTGCTGGACGGCGGCGCCTGCGAGGTTTCCCCCTGGGTCGACCGGGGTGTTATCGTGGGCGCGACCGATTCGGCGCTCGCGTCGGATCTGCAAGCGGAGACCCGATCTCCCACCCGTCCGCTCCTGAGCTGCCGGGTTGGTCTACGAGTCCGGTGCGCGGCGCCGGGCTGCTCGTGGTTTGGGTCTTCGCGTGTGCGAAGGCCCTTTCGTCTTCTCGGGCCGCACGCAGATCCGTCCGGGGCCGGCTCGTTCACCCACACCACGACCACTGGAGGACATATCAGCACCGAACCGCGAATCAACGACCGCATTCGCGTACCCGAGGTCCGGCTCGTCGGACCGGCCGGGGAACAGGTCGGCATCGTTAAGATCGAGATGGCCCTGCAGCTTGCCCGCGACTCCGAGCTCGACCTGGTGGAGGTGGCCCCGATGGCCCGTCCGCCGGTGGCCAAGCTCATGGACTACGGCAAGTTCAAGTACGAGAACGCCCAGAAGGCGCGCGAGAGCCGCCGCAACCAGACCAACACGGTGATCAAGGAGATGAAGCTCCGGCCGAAGATCGACAGCCACGACTACGAGACCAAGAAGGGCCACGTGGTCCGGTTCCTCAAGGCGGGCGACAAGGTCAAGATCACCATCATGTTCCGCGGCCGCGAGCAGTCCCGGCCCGAGCTCGGCTACAACCTGCTCAAGAAGCTGGCGGCCGACGTCGACGAGTTCGGCTACGTCGAGTCCTCGCCCAAGCAGGACGGCCGAAACATGCTGATGGTCCTCGGTCCGCACAAGAAGAAGACCGAGGCCAAGGCCGACGTCCGGGCGGAGCGGGACCGGCGGATGGCCGAGCGCCAGGCCGACGCCGAGGCGGAGCGGGTGGAGCAGGCCGACCGACGGGCACAGCACGCCGCTGAGCCTCCGGTCAAGCGGCGGCGCGGTCCCGCGGACAACCTCGACGCCGACGTCGACCTCAACTGACGCACCTCCACAGACAGCGAAAGAGAGCACACCCATGCCGAAGATGAAGACCAACTCGGGGGCCAAGAAGCGGTTCCGGTTCAGCGGCTCGGGCAAGGTCATGCACAAGCAGGCGGGCAAGACCCACCTGAACGAGCACAAGCCGAGCAAGCAGACGCGCCGACTGGAGGGCAACACCGTCCTGAAGGGCGGCGACGCCAAGAAGATCAAGCGGCTGCTCGGCCGGAGCGCCTGACCCCCGACTTCCCCAACGACTAAGGAGTACTGCCATGGCACGCGTCAAGCGCGCGGTCAACGCCCAGAAGAAGCGGCGCGAGGTGCTCGAGCAGGCCTCGGGCTACCGCGGTCAGCGTTCGCGTCTCTACCGCAAGGCCAAGGAGCAGGTCGCGCACTCGCTGGTCTACGCCTACCGCGACCGCCGGGCCCGCAAGGGCGACTTCCGCAAGCTGTGGATCCAGCGGATCAACGCCGCAGCCCGGGCGGAGGGCATCACGTACAACCGCTTCATCGCCGGCCTGAGAGCGGCCGGGGTCGAGGTCGACCGCAAGATCCTGGCCGACCTCGCCGTCACCGATGCTGCGGCCTTCAGCGCCCTGGTCCAGGTGGCTCGGGCCAACGCGGCGGCGGACACCGACGCCGCGTAGCGGATGCGCCCGCGGGACGTCGAGAGCCCTCCGGGCGTGACCACCCAGTACTGGGCTGTCTCGGCCAATCTGCTCCGCTCCGCGCGGCGGCTCCAGCGCCGCAAGGAGCGCGAGCGGGCCGGCCAGTTCCTGGCCGAGGGTCCGCAGGCCGTCGCCGAGGCCCTGGCGGCCGGCGCGGCGGTCGAGATCCTTGTCGCCGACGAGGTCGTCCAGCGGCACGGCCGGCTGCTGGACCGAGCGGTCGGCGACGGCATACGCGTCTCCGTCGGCCCGGCCGGCGCGCTGACCGACCTCACCGACACCGTGCACCCCCAGGGTCTGCTCGCCATCTGCCGGTCGATCGACGTCCCTCTCGCCGAGGCGCTGACCGGCTCGCCGCGACTGGTCGTGCTCTGTGACCAGGTCCGCGACCCCGGCAACCTCGGCACCGTGGTGCGCTGTGCGGACGCGTTCGGCGCAGATGCCCTGCTGGTCAGCCGGGACTCGGTCGACCTCTACAACCCGAAAGCCGTCCGGGCCAGCACCGGGAGCCTGTTCCACCTGCCGCTGGCCGTGGAGGTCGACCTGGACGAGGCGGTGTGCCACGCCCGCGCCGCCGGTCTGGCCGTGCTCGGCGCGGACGGCGGTGCGTTGGAGACGACGGAGGATCTGGCGCGCAGCGGCGTTCTGGCCCGGCCGGTGCTGTGGGTTCTCGGCAACGAGGCCTGGGGACTCCCGGCGGAGCGGGCGAACCGGATGGACCGGCTGGTCGGCCTGCCCATGTACGGCCGCGCCGAGAGTCTCAACCTGGCCACGGCGGCCGCGGTCCTGCTCTACGCCACCGCCACCGCCCAGCGGGCGTCCGAGCGGCAAACCCAGGTGCCGCGCACCCCCGAGCGTTCCTAGACTGTCCCGCGGTCGCCGACCGCTAAGGAGCAGATTTCCCGTGCCCAATCCCAGCTACGACCCCGTGCAGGTCGCCGCATTGGACGCCGAGCATGTCGAGGCCATGGTGGCCGACGCGCTGGCCGCGTTCGCGGCCGCGACGACACCGGCCCAGCTGAAGCAGGCACGGCTCGCCCACGCCGCCGAACGCTCGCCGATCGCCCTGGCCAACCGGGAGATCGGGGCCCTGCCGCCGCAGGCGCGTAAGGAGGCCGGGCAGCGGATCGGCCAGGCCCGCGGACGGATCAGCACCGCCCTCCAGGCCCGTGAGGCCGAGATCAACCAGGCCGAGCTCGCCCGGATCCTGGTCGAGGAGCGGGTCGACGTCACGTTGCCTGTGCATACGGCCCCGCCCGGTGCCGTGCACCCGATCACCGCCCTGATGAGCCTCATGGAGGACGTCTTCGTGGCCATGGGCTGGGAGGTCGCGGAGGGCCCCGAGCTCGAGGCCGAGTGGTTGAACTTCGACGCGCTCAACTTCATCCCCGACCACCCCGCCCGGACCATGCAGGACACCTTGTTCGTGGAGCCGGAGAACGGCGGCATCGTGCTGCGGACCCATACTTCGCCGGTCCAGGTGCGCACCATGCTGACCCGGGAGCCACCGATCTACGTGGTCTGTCCCGGTCGGGTGTACCGGGCCGACGAGTACGACGCCACCCACCTGCCGGTGTTCCACCAGATCGAGGGCCTGGTGGTCGACCGCGGCATCACCCTGGGCCACCTGCGTGGCACCCTCGACCACTTCGCCCGGGCGATGTTCGGCGAGACCCGGACCCGGATGCGGCCCAACTACTTCCCCTTCACCGAGCCGTCAGCCGAGGTGGACCTGCAGTGCTTCGTCTGCCACGGCCGCTCGGTCGGCGATCCCGAGCACCCCTGCCGGACCTGCAGGAGCGAGGGCTGGATCGAGTGGGGCGGCTGCGGGGTGGTCAACCCACGGGTGCTGCGGGCCTGTGGTGTCGACCCCGACGTCTACACGGGCTTCGCCTTCGGCATGGGCGTCGACCGCACCCTGATGTTCCGCAACAACGCCGAGGACATGCGCGACATGATCGAGGGTGACGTCCGGTTCAGCCGCTCTCTCCTGGGGCTCGCGCGATGAGGGCGCCGCTGGGCTGGCTGCGGGAGTACGCGGCAGTGCCGGAGGACGTGGACGGCCGCACGCTGGCCGATGCCCTGATCCGGGCCGGCCTGGAGGTCGAGACCGTCGACCGCGCCGGGTCCGACGTCACCGGGCCGCTCGTGGTCGGTCGGGTGGTCGACTTCGTCGACGAGCCGCAGAAGAACGGCAAGACCATCCGCTGGTGCCAGGTCGACGTCGGCGCCCACAACCCCGAGTCCGGCGTACGCGGGATCGTGTGCGGCGCACACAACTTCGCGTCCGGGGACTACGTCGTGGTGGCCCTGCCCGGAGCCGTGCTGCCGGGCGACTTCGCGATCGCCGCGCGCAAGACCTACGGTCACGTGTCCGACGGGATGATCTGCTCGGCCCGCGAGCTCGGGCTGGGAGACGACCACTCCGGGATCCTGGTCCTGACCGAGCCCGACCTGACGCCGGGGGCGGCCGCCGCCCCGGTGCTCCGGCTGCAGGACGACGTGCTCGACATCGCCGTCACCACCGACCGTGGATACTGCCTGTCCATCCGGGGCCTGGCCCGGGAGGCGGCCCAGGCGACCGGCGTCGCGTTCACCGACCCGGTCGACCGACCGGTGCCGCTCGAGGTGACCGACGGCTTCCCGGTGGAGCTGGCCTCCGACGCCTGCCCACTCTTCGTCGCCCTGACCGTGACCGGCATCGACCCGTCCCGGCCGAGTCCCCGATGGCTGGCCCGGCGGGTGCAGCTGGCCGGCATGCGGTCGATCTCGCTGGCCGTGGACATCACCAACTACGTGATGCTGGAGACCGGTCAGCCGATCCACGCCTACGACCGGGACACGCTGGACGGACCGATCGTGGTTCGGCGCGCCCACGAGGGTGAGAAGCTGACCACCCTGGACGACGTGGTGCGGCCGCTGGACGTCGAGGACCTGGTGATCACCGACTCGACCGGTCCGATCGGTCTGGCCGGGGTGATGGGCGGCGCGACCAACGAGCTCTCGGCCGGCACCCGGGACGTGGTGATCGAGGCCGCCCACTTCGACGCGATGACCCTGGCCCGAACCTCGCGGCGGCACAAGCTCTCTACCGAGGCGTCCCGCCGGTTCGAGCGCGGCGTCGACCCGGCGGCGGCGTACGCGGCGGCGCACCGGGTGGCCGCGCTGCTGGTCGAGCTGGCCGGCGGCACGCTGGCCAGCGAGGAGACGGTTCGCGGCTCCGTCCTGCCCCAGCCGTCCACGACCATGGCGGCCACCCTGCCGTCCACCGTGCTGGGCACCCCGGTCGACCGTGACACCGTGGTCCGGCTGCTGTTGGCGGTCGGCGCCACCGTGACCGGGGACGAGGTGCTCAACCTCACCGCACCGACCTGGCGGCCGGACCTGACCGATCCGTACGACTACGTCGAGGAGGTCGGCCGGCTGGTCGGCTTCGACACCATCCCACCGGTGGTGCCGGCGGCGCCGCCCGGCCGGGGACTGACCCGGGCCCAGCGGGCGCGGCGCGCGGTCACGGCGACGATGGCCACGGCCGGCTTCGTCGAGGTGCTCAGCTTCTCCTTCGCCGCCCTGGGGGACCTGGACCGGATGGGGGTGCCGGCGGACGATGAGCGGCGCCGGCTCAACAGGATCGTCAACCCGCTGTCCGAGACCTCGCCCTACCTGCGGACGACGCTGCTGCCCGGCCTGTTCGCGGCCGTGGCCCGCAACCGCAGCCGGGGCACCGACGACCTGGCCCTGTTCGAGGCCGGCTCGGTCTTCCTCGCCCGCGACCCGCTGCGTGCGGCGCCCCGCCCGCCGGTCACCGGCCGGCCGGCCGTGGAGGAGCTGGCGGCGATGGACGACGCCCTCGGCCGGCAGCCGCGGCATCTGGCCGCCGTACTGTGCGGCCAGCGGCGCGGTGGCTGGCTGGCTCCGGCCGAGCCGGTGAGCTGGACCGACGCCGTCGCCTTCGTCGAGACAGCCGCCGCGACCGTCGGTCTCTCGCTCGAGCGGCGGGCGGCGACTCATGCGCCCTGGCACCCGGGGCGCTGTGCCGAGGTCCTTGTGGCCGACCGCGTCCTGGGGTACGCCGGTGAGCTGCATCCCGAGGTGTGCCGGGCCTTCGACCTGCCGGCCCGCACCGTGGCCGCCGAGATCGATATGGACGCCCTGGTCGCAGCGGCGCCGTCGACCGGCGAGGTGCCGCCGGTGTCCGGCTTCCCGGTGGCCAAGGAGGACGTCGCGCTCGTCGTCGCGGCCGAGGTTCCGGCCGCCGCGGTCGAGCGGGCCCTGCGCAGCGGTGCCGGACCGCTGCTGGAGTCGTTGTCCCTCTTCGACGTCTACACCGGGCCGCCGGTGCCGCCCGGCCAGATCTCCCTGGCGTACGCGCTCCGCTTCCGGGCTCCCGACCGGACCCTCACCGACGCCGAGACGGCGGCGGCCCGGGATGCGGCAGTGGCGGCGGCCGCCGAGCAGACCGGCGCCGTCCAGCGCACCCTGTAGCGCCGGGCTTCCGGACTCGGCTCAGAACGGCTCGTAGCAGTCGTAGGTGGCGATGGCGGAGATCCGCCCGTTCCGGATGGCGGTCGGCGGGGACGTCGGAGACCTGCGCGTCGCCAAAGCGGCTCTGGTCAGCCTGCTGAAGCACACTGGCGAGCTGGCGCTGGTGCGGCGGCGCGAGTTCGCCCGACGATCGAGAGCGATCCCGGATGATCTCGGGACCATGCCGGCAGGTCGATGCCCGACTCGACGTCACGGGTCGGTCAGCGGCTCAGCTCGCCGCATCCCGGGCGTCGGCCCACAGATCCACGCCCGAGTCGACGGCATGCTGGTCGATGGCCGCGAGCTCCTCGGTGCTGAAGTCGAGGCGCTGCGCTGCGGCCACGTTGTCCTCGACCTGCTGGACGCTGCTGGCGCCGATGAGGGTGGACGTGACCCGGGCGTCGCGGAGTACCCAGGCCAGCGCCAGCTGTGCCAGGCTCTGTCCGCGATCGGCGGCGATCTCGTTCAGGGCCTGGATTCCCGGTAGCAGCTCCTCTATGGCCGCCGGGTCGAGCGACTTGCCCTGGGCGGCGCGGGAGTCGTCCGGTACGCCGTTGAGGTAACGGTTGGTCAGCAGCCCCTGGGCCAGTGCGGTGAAGGCGATGCAGCCGACGCCCTCCCGGTCGAGCACGTCCAGCAGCTCCGCCTCGATCCAGCGGTTGAACATCGAGTAGGACGGCTGATGGATCAGCAACGGCGTGCCGAGGGCCCGCAGGATCTCAGCGGCGCGGGCGGTGTGGGTGGGGGAGTAGGACGACACCCCGACGTAGAGTGCCTTGCCGGCCCGAACAATTGCGTCCAGGGCGCCCATCGTCTCCTCGAGCGGCGTCTCCGGATCCGGCCGGTGATGGTAGAAGATGTCGACGTAGTCCAGTCCCAGCCGGCGGAGCGATCTGTCCAGGCTGGCGGTCAGGTACTTCTTGGAGCCGAGGTCGCCGTACGGGCCGGGCCACATGTCCCAGCCGGCCTTGGTCGAGATGACCAGTTCGTCACGGTAGGCCGCGAAGTCCTCGGCCAGGATCCGGCCCACGTTGCTCTCGGCGGAGCCGAAGGGCGGGCCGTAGTTGTTGGCCAGGTCGAAGTGGGTGACACCCAGGTCGAAGGCCCGCCGCATGATCGCCCGTTGGGTCTCCAGCGGCTTGTCGTCACCGAAGTTGTGCCAGAAGCCGAGCGAGATCGCCGGCAGCTTCAGGCCGCTGCGTCCGCAGCGGCGGTAGGGCTGGACGGAGTAGCGGTCATCGGCAGCGACGTAAGACACCCGCGTCACGGTACCGTCCGGTTCTGCGGCGGGGCCGACCACCCGCCCGCACTACCGGCGACGAGCCGCCGCCGAGTGGCCGGTGGTCACGCGGCCTCCTGTCGACTGTCGGTGACGGTCGCCGCGTCCGCTAGGTGGTGGGCCAGCCGGACGCCGAGGCAGACGGCCGTGAAAGTCGGGTTCGCCTCTCCCGCGGTCGGAAAGACACTGCTCGACGCGACATAGAGGTTGGTCAGCCCGTGCACCTTGCCGTCGGTATCAACCACTCCGGTGGCCGGGTCTGCGCTCATCCGCGTCGACCCGATCTGGTGGTAGCCGTCCACGGCCTGCTCCTGCACGCTGGCGAACCGCTCCGCCGCGGCGTGGTGGTAGATGAGCCCGCCGCGGCCCGATGCCTGCAGCCTCTCGTCGAGCACTGCGTGAGCCCGGAGCACCGACTCGATGTCCTGTGGGCTGTACTCCATCACCACGTCGACTCCGGGCAGGTTGTCGGCCTGTCGGTCGGGTCTGAGAGTGATCCGGTTCTCCGGCCGACAGGTCTGCTCGGCGTGGAACCGCAGAGCGTAGACGCCGCTCGGGTTGCGGGCCACGAACACGGGCAGCCGCGGGGTCGAGAAGAACCGACGCCACAGGATGCGACCCAGCCCGGTCAGCGTGCCGAGCGGCTGCCGCGCGATGTTGAGCAAGTGCCGGCGACAGTTCGCCCACCCGAGCGCACGGTTGTGCTCCCGCGTCTCCGGCCGGGCGATCCGGCGGCCCACCCAGGGCAGGTGCATCGCGAAGAAGAGCGCGGACAGGGTGCCACTGCGGTGTCGGGGATCACCGAAGGGCGGGTTGCCGAGGTAGAACGCGATGTTGAGCAGCTTCTCGTCGCGTTGGACGTCCGGGGTCAGGGTCAGCCGTCGGCGGACGAAGGTCCCGTCGCTGTCCCGGCGAAAGTCGAGATCAGCGAAGTACTGGGCTGAGGTCAGTCGCACGTCGGCGATCGTGCCGTTGAGGTGTCCTGCGTAGTAGCGGCCCAGCGGTCCGTCCGGGCCGCCCGCGATGGAGGGCTGCCGCCGCTGGACCTGCAGCAGCAGCCGCGTTGTGCGAAGGCCACCACCCGCCAGCACGAACCGCCGGGCCGCGACCGCGTGCTCTGCACCGTTCCACCGGACGCGCGCCGCGCGGACCGATCCATCCGGACCCGCGTCCAGATCGGTCACCGTTGCGGTGCTGAGCACCGAGATGGCGTCGTCCGCGACCACCATGGCGCCGAGGCTCCGGCCGAGCTGGGGTGATCGCGACCAGCGCTCCTGCTGCCGGACGACCACAGGGTCCAGATCGGGCCAACCCGGCTCGCCGGCCTCGAAGTCGCTGCCACACTGCAGGTAGTCCGCGGCTCGGTCGTACCAACGCCGCAGCTCGTCGTGGGTGATCGGCCAGCCCGAGCCGGCGACGTGGTCCCGTTCGCAGAAGTCGACCGGCTCGAACGGGACACAGCGTCCGCCCCAGAGCCAGGACGTGCCGCCGATGCCGGTGCTCGTGCCGGCGCTGAGCGGGGC
>DATHBQ010000146.1:0-1873 GCA_035296105.1 Propionibacteriaceae bacterium
TGCCGGGTCCGGGCCACCTGGACCAGCCGGACGGCCATCTCCTCCTCGGTCTCGGCCCGGTCGCGGACCCGCTCGACGCTGAACGGGATGTTGTACTCCGGGTCGTCGTCGCCCAGCACGCTGATACCGGCCGCCTTCACCGGCGCACCGTCGAGCACGATCATCCGCTCCCGGGTCATCTGCTGCTCGGTCAGGTCGGAGTCGTGGTTGCCGGTGGCGACCAGGAACGGCCGGCCGCCGGCGATCGCCGCCTCGCGGCTGATGCAGCCGCGCTCCGCCGCGGTGCCGTTGACCGTGTCGTCGCCGGCGCTGATCACCAGCGCCGGGTCGGCGACGGCGACCAGCCGGGTGATCAGCTCGGTGGTGGCCTGGTTGCAGTGCAGGTCGGACAGGCCCAGCACCATCGTCTCGCCGCGCCGCGGAGCCGGCAGGGCGGCGAGCTGGCCGGACAGACTGGCGGCGGCCGTGTCGACGTAGTCGTCGACTGCCCGTTGCTGCCGGGCGGCCAGCAGCCGAACGCCCTTTATCCCGCGGTCCAGCAGGTCGGCCAGCAGCAGGCTGTCGACGCTGAGCCGGGCGAACCGGGGGTCGTTGCCCGCCAGAGTGACCGGGATCCGCAACCCCGGCCTGGGGTCGGGCACCAGGACGGCGCCGGCGACGAGGACGAGCACGGTCGCGTACGCCAGCAGGGCGCGTCGGTTCGTCAGCGGCCGGGCCAGCGCCGGGCTCAGCCATCGACTGCGGGTCCGGAAGGCGACGAAGAGCAGCAGCAGCACGGCCTCCGCCTGGGCACCCTCGACCACCGCCTGCTCCCGTAGCCGTTCCACGATCCCCTGGGCGACGCCGGCCGGGTCGGTGTAGAGGCTGGCGTACGCGGTGAGGGTTCGCTCCGAGAGCAGCGCACCGGTCGGCTCCGCCGGTGCTCCGATGCCACGGACGATGACCGTGGCCCCCAGCGGGGCGATCGGGCTGGGCAGGTAGGCGTTCCCGATCGGCCCGAGGTCGACCGCCAGCTCTCCGGAGTAGTTGCTGGCGAAGGTGGCCCGGTGGGGTCCCAGATAGTCCTCGACCCGTGCATGTCCGGCGCCCCAGGCCAACGCCAGGGGGGCCGCCGCCAGTGCGGCGGCCAGGGTCACCAGCAGCGCCTTCGGCCAGCTCCGGCGCTGGCGAAGGGCCGAGAACGTCATCGCGCCGAAGCGTACCCGTCGGCTCAGGCGGACGGGTCGAGATAGACCTTGCGGCTGAAGATCGCGTGGGCGCCGGTCACCCGGTCCAGGAAGAGCAGGCCCGCGCAGTGGTCGATCTCGTGCTGCAGCGCCCGGGCCTCGAATGCGTCGGTGGTCAGGCTCACCGGCTCGCCGGTCAGCGGCAGCGTTCCGGTGACGGTCAGCCGGGTCGCCCGCTTGACGTCGCCAGTCAGGTCGGGCACCGACATGCAGCCCTCCCGACCCTTCTCCGGCCGGCTCGCGGTGGCCACCTCGGCGTTCACCAGGACGATCAGCCCGTGCTGGGTGCCGGCCTTGGGATGTCCCGAGACGTCGACGCAGAACGCCTGACCCGGGATGCCGATCTGGGGAGCGGCCAGGCCGACGCATCCGGGCGACACGCGCATCGTCGCCACCAGGTCGGCGCACAGCTGACCCACCTCCGGGTCCGTCGGGTCGAGGAGCGGACCGGCCCCGGCCAGCACCGGGGCGGGGGCGCGGACCACCTCGCGGACCCGCCCCTCGGGCAGCACGGGCAGGGTCAGGGTCACAGCTCGTCGTTCTCGACCCGGCGCACGGTGACGTCCACACCGAGCTCGCGGCCGGCCCGGGTCAGCGCCTCGGACAGGGAGCGCGCGTCGGCGGCGGGTGGCAGGTCGACCTCGGCG
>DATHBQ010000147.1:0-10436 GCA_035296105.1 Propionibacteriaceae bacterium
GCCGATGACCAGTGAGCTGGAGGCGATGAGGCCGAAGACCACGGCTTTCCCATGGGAGTCCTAGAACAGAGCGGTCATCAGGTCCCGGCGGGCCTTGAGCACCCGCGGGTCGGCGTTGCCGACGGTGTCGAACAGCTCGAGCAGCCGGAGCCGGACCTGGTCCCGCTCGTCCCCGGTCTTGGTCTTGATCAGCTTGATCAGGCGGTCGAAGGCGGCGTCGACCTGGCCGCTGACCAGCTCGACATCGGCGGCGTCCAGCTGGACCCCGACGCTGTCGTCGGCCCGAGCGGCCGCGAGCACGATCTCCGGGTCGTTGCGGGTCGCGCGGGCGAACAACCCCGCCTGCGCCTTGCCGGCCTGCGCCTCGGCGTCGCCGGGGTTGGCGGCGAGCAGCTTGTCGAACTCGGCCTCGGCCGCCGCGAAGTCGCCGCGGGCCAGGGCCTCGTCGGCGGCGGCGAACCGGGGGTCGGGGGCCGGCTCCTCGTCTGCGACGGCATCGTCCGTGGCGGCGGCGGACCCGACCGGCTCGGCCCGTCCGACGATGCCGTTGGCCACCGCCGCCTTGAGCAGCTGGTCGATGGCCGCCTGGGCCTGCTCGCGGGGCAGAACGCCCTGGAACAGCGGCGCGACCTGGCCGTTGACCAAAGCGATCACCGTCGGCACGGCCTGCAGCCCGAGGGCCTGGACGATGCCTGGCGCGGTGTCCACGTTGAGCCGGGCCAGCAGGAACCGGCCGCCCGAGGAGTTCGCGATGTCGATCAGCGCGTCCGACAGCTGGGCGCCGGTCGCCACCCGGGGCGAGTAGAGCTCGACGACGACCGGGTGCTTGACCGAGCGGCGGATGGTCTCGGCCTCGAAGGTCTGCTCGGTGACCTCGACGACGTACGAGCCGCCGCTCGGTGCGCCGGCCGCGGAGGCGGCGGACTGCTGCTGGGCCTTCTGCTTGAGGGCGGAGAGGTCGACCGCTCCGGGACGGTTGAAGCTGGCAGAGGTCATGGGGTCCATCCTGTCAAAGCCGCACGGGGTATCGGCGCGGAGCCACCATCGGCAGAATGACTGCCATGGCTCACCCTCGTGCCGGCCAGCCGGCCCAGCCCGAAGACCTGATCGACGTCGACGCGGTCCTCAGCGCGTACTACGACCTGACCCCGGATCCGGACAACCCCGACCAGCAGGTGGTGTTCGGCACCTCGGGACATCGGGGCTCGAGCCTGGACACCGCGTTCAACGACCTGCACATCGCCGCCACCACGCAGGCGATCGTGGAGTACCGCGCGTCGCAGGGGGTGACCGGTCCGCTCTACCTGGGCAAGGACACCCATGCACTGTCCAAGCCGGCGTGGACGACGGCCATCGAGGTGCTGCTGGCCAACCACGTGACGGTGTGCTGCGAGGGCGACGACGACTACACCCCGACCCCGGCGGTGTCCCGGGCGATCGTGGTGCACAACGGCCAACAGGCGGCGTTCAATGGTTCCTCGACAAGCTCGTCACGTACCGCGGACGGAATCGTGGTCACCCCGTCGCACAACCCGCCGCGGGACGGCGGCTTCAAGTACAACCCGCCGCACGGTGGCCCCGCCGACTCCGACGCGACAAGCGCCATCGCCGCCCGGGCCAACGCCCTGATGGCCGACCCGGCCGCGATCCGCCGGAAGTCGTTCGACGCTGTCAGTGGCGACCTGCACCGCTTCGACTACCTCGGGGCGTACTGCGAGGACCTGGTCAACGCGCTCGACCTGCGGGCGGTCCGGGAGGCCGGCGTGCACATCGGGGCCGACCCGATGGGCGGGGCCAGCGTGCAGTACTGGGGCTACATCGCCGACCGCCTCGGCCTCGACCTCACAGTGGTCAACCCGGAGGTCGACCCGCGCTGGTCGTTCATGACCCTTGACACCGACGGCAAGATCCGGATGGACTGCTCCTCGCCGAACGCCATGGCGTCCCTCATCGGCAACCGGACCGCCTACGACATCGCCACCGGCAACGACGCGGACGCCGACCGGCACGGCGTCGTCACCCCGGACTACGGACTGCTGAACCCGAATGCCTATCTGGCGGTGGCCATCCAGTACCTCTACGCCAACCGGCCCGGCTGGCGGCCCGATGCCGGGATCGGCAAGACCCTGGTGTCCTCCTCGATGATCAACCGGGTGGCCGAGAGCCTCGGCCGGACCCTGGTCGAGGTGCCGGTCGGCTTCAAGTGGTTCGTGCCCGGCCTGCGCAGCGGCGAGATCGGCTTCGGCGGCGAGGAGTCGGCCGGCGCCTCGTTCCTGGCCCTGGATGGCAGCACCTGGACCACCGACAAGGACGGCATCCTGCTGGCCCTGCTGGCCAGTGAGATCAAGGCCGTGACCGGGAGCTCGCCCAGCGAGCTGTACGCCGAGCTGACCGCTCAGCACGGTGCTCCCGCGTACGCCCGGGTCGACGCGCCGGCCGACCGGGAGCAGAAGGCCAAGCTGGGCAAGCTGGACCCGTCAGCGGTCAGCGCCACCGAGCTGGCCGGCGAGCCGATCACCGAGAAGCTGACCACGGCGCCCGGGAACGGGGCCGCGATCGGCGGGCTCAAGGTCATCACCGAGTCCGCCTGGTTCGCCGCCCGCCCCTCCGGCACCGAGGATGTCTACAAGATCTACGCCGAGTCCTTCCGCGGGCCCGACCACCTGGCCGAGGTGCAGGCCGCCGCTCGCGAGGTGGTGGCCGCGGCTCTGGGCTGACACACGATCGTGCTCACGGCGGACGGCGACGAGAACGGCCGGACGGAGCGGGCCCGCGGTCGTGAGGCCGACACAGCGGTGCCCAACTAGCATCGGAGAATGTCGGACGAGGTCGACCCGGACGACCTGGAGGGGCTGGCGGCCCTGGCCGCCGCCCTGACCGGTGACCGGGCGGATGCCGCCCGGGTGGTCGGCGAGACCCTCGCGGCGGCCGGCTCTCGACGCCGGGCCCCGGACCGGTCGGCGCTTCGCGGCCTACTTGTCGAGAGCTATCTGCGGCGCCGCGAGTCGTCGGTCGTCCCGCCGGGCGAGGATCTGCCGGACGAGCTGCGCCAGGTGGCGGAGCGGCTCAGCGGTCTGAGCCCGATCGAACGCGCCGCCGTGGTCCTGGCCCGGCTGACCGAGCTGCCCCTGGCCGAGGTCGCCGCGACCCTCGACACGAGCGCGACGACCGTACGTCGCCGGCTGGCCGGGGCCGAGGAGCGGCTGGCCGCCAGTCCGCTGACCATCCGGGCCACCCTGGAGACGTTGTCCTGGCGTACGCCGGACGCCGCTGCCGTGGCCTCAGCCCGCTTCCGGGGCCAGCGGACCGCCCAACGTCGACGGGGACGGATCCGGATACTGGCGCTGGCGCTCGGGGTCGTGCTCCTGGTCGCCCTGGTGGTGCCCACGGTGCGGATGCTGCAGCCGCTGCCGGTCCGGAGGGCCGGAAGCTGGGTTCTCGCGCTCGAGCTCGAGCCCCCGCCCGGCTGGACGACGGAGCTCCATGCGGTCACCCCGAACCAGGAGCTCCTGCAGCTCACCGGCCGGTCCGAGAGCTGTCGCGCCGTCGCGTCGCTGCCGTCGACCCCGGAGGAGGAGCGCGTCGACCAACCAGCCCGGGCCGAGCGGGCGTGGGTCCGCGGCCGACCGGTGCGGTACTTCGACGGGGGCGTGCGCTGGCCTTACGGCGAGGGCGGTGACGTGACCCTGACCTGCACGAACCAGGACCGGGCGGGCATGTTGGCCATGGCCGAGCAGATCGACTTCTCCGCCGGTCGCCCCTTCACCCTGCCGTTCGCGCTGTCCCGGCTGCCCACCGGGCTGCGACTCGTCGGAGCGGGCTACCAGGACCAGAGGCCGGTCATCGCCCTCGCTCGACGACGGATGGACACGTTCGTGCTGGTCACCGTGACGAAGCCGGAGCCGGCCGGGCAGCCGGTCATCCTCGACGGCGTGAACTACCGGCTGACCACCGATGCGTTCTCCCGCCGACTCTGCCGTACGGTGCAGTCGGTCTGGATCTGCGTTGAGGCCCGCGACAACGACGTCACGGTGCCGAGACAGGTCGCCCGATCGCTTCGGTTCGCACCGGATCTGCGGGACCGGTCCACCTGGTTCGACGCCCGTGAAGCGCTGCCGGCCTGATCGCCGTCTGAGACAATTAGTGACACTCGTACGAATTGATATGTGACTCGTTGCCATTCTGCTAACTTCTCCGGCTATGGCCTCCCCGCTGAGTGATGCCGTGTTGACGCAGTTCAAGCGTGTTCGGGGAGACGAAGTCCTGCTCCGGTCAGAGCGTTCCCTGTCCAACGACCTGGCTGCCGCCGAGAAGGCCATCCGGGCCGACATCGCCGCGCTGTCCGTCCAGGTCGATGCCCTCAAGCCCCCTGCTCCGGAGGCCAGTCCGCTGGCGGCTGCCAAACCCGCCATCCGGTCCCTGTTCGCGAACCCGCGACCGCAGATCGCGCCGGAAGCCGTCAGGTTCATCGCCGACCGACTGACGTCGGAGATGACCCTCCTGGAATGGGGCGGCGGTGCCTCGACTCCGTACTTCTGCGACCGGGTGGGCGTCCTGCACACCGTCGAGGCGAGCCCGGAGTGGGGTCTGGTCCTGCTCGACTACATGAACCACCGTCCGGACCTGGTCGACCGCTGGCGGTTCCACTACGTCGGGGCGAACTGGACCAGCGTCCGGGCGGCTCGCCGGCGCAGCGGGGGCCCGCTGCCCGAGCCGGACGTGCGCCACCGGATGGAGGACGACTACGCGCTGATGATCGCGGACCGGATCGATGCGATCGTCGTCGACGGCAGCGTCCGACAGCGAACGGTGGCCCGGCTGGCGGACTATGTGATGCGGGACCGTCCCCACCTGCTGGTGGTCAACGCGACCGACACCGACTACATCGCCGAGGCCGTGGCCGAGCTCGACCTGTGGGAATACGACTGCCGCACCTTCACAGGCGCGATCGAGACTCTGGACGGCACCACGATCCCCCGGTCCACCCACGTCTGGGTGCGGCGGCACGGCGATGACGAGTCGCCCGACGGGGACTCGGCCGACCGAACCTCGGCCGAGACGGTGCACCAGGAGATCACCACCGTCTGGGAGTCGCACGACGACGAGCAGTACCGACAGGACCAGTCGCACTGGCGAGGCGTCGGTCGCTGGAACGAGGAGAGGTGGGCCGACCTGGGTCAGGGCACGACGCAACGGCTCGAGGAGCTCTACCACGCCGCCCATCGGGAGTGGAGCACCGCCGAGCCCCCGGTGCTCCTGGAGTGGGGGCCAGGTGGCGGCGCCAACCTGTATGCCCTCGCGCCCCGCGTCGGCACCATGTACGGGGTGGACATCTCGGCCAAGAACCTCGAGGAGACGGGACGGGTCCTCGCCGAGATACCGGGCAGCCAGTACGTCCCGATCCTGCTCGACGGTGATCCCAGCACCGTGGTCGGTGCGATCGACCGGCCGGTCGACCTGTTCTTCTCCACCGCGGTCTTCCAACACTTTCCGAGCCAGGAATACGGAGCGCAGGTGCTGGAGGCGGTGCGTCAGGTGATGGCGCCCGGCGGGTTGGGCTACATCCAGATCCGCTTCGATGACGGCAAGGAGCGCTACCGGCCCAAGAGCCTGCTCGAGTATCGGAAGCGCCATCTCACCGCGACGTCCTACTCGTTGTCCGGCTTCTGGGATCTGCTCGCCGACTCCGGCTTCCGCCCACTGCAGATCGGCCACGTCAACACCAAGGTCAACTACGCCAAGTTCTACTTCGCCGTCGCCCGCGACTGACCGGCTGCTGACGTTGGAACGTCTGCCGTCGTGACGAGTCCCACACCGGTGGGGGAAGGCGGGGGACCTCGCCAGCGTTGATCTTGGTGATGCCGACGACGACACTCCCCCGCCCCGCCACCTCTGCCCGCCTCTGGGTTCCCAAGCACGTCCTGATCACCCGTTCCGCGGCCGAGCAGCCGTACGCGGCGGAGATCATCCGCCGCTGCGAGGCGGCTGGCGGGAGCAACATCGACCTGCTGCCGGGCGACCGGCTGACCGGCCTGACGGCCGGCACCGAGCGGGAGGCGTACGCGCGGGCCAAGAGCACGCTGGCCGTGGTCGTCGCACCGCCCAGCGTGCGCAAGCCGCAGCCGATTCCACCGAGCGCGGACTGGCGTATCGACCTGGCCCGCGGCTGCCCGGCCCACTGTCAGTACTGCTACCTGGCCGGCTCCCTAGCCGGTCCTCCGATCACCCGGGCGTACGCCAACCTCGACGAGGTGCTGAGCGGTCTCGGTACGCACGCCGGACAGGGCTCGGTGACCAGCGGGACGGCCGCGCGCGGCCACGAGGGCACCACGTTCGAGCTGTCCTGCTACACCGACCCGCTGGGCATCGAGCACCTCACCGGTGCTCTGGCCACGGCGATCAGCCGGGTCGGGGCCGGGGTCTACGGACCCGATGTCTCGCTCCGCTTCACCACCAAGTTCGCCGCGCTCGGCGACCTGCCCGAGCTCGACCACCAGCGGCGGACGCGCGTCCGCTTCTCGGTGAACGCGGCGGCGGTCGCCCGGCGCTTCGAGGGCGGGACCAGCCCTACGCCGGACCGGCTCGGCGCGCTGCGCACCCTCGCGCTGGCCGGCTACCCGGTGGGCCTGACCATCGCGCCGGTGATGCCGGTGCCCGGGTACGCCGAGGAGTACGGGACGTTGCTGGACCAGGTCGCTGAGGCGCTGCACGACGTGCCCGACCTCGACCTCACCGCCGAGATCATCACCCACCGCTTCACCCCGGCCAGCAAGGACGTGCTGCTGTCCTGGTACCCGCAGACCAAGCTCGAGATGGACGAGGAGCAGCGCAGTCAGAAGCGCTCCAAGTTCGGCGGGGTCAAGTATGTCTACCCCCGCCCAGTCATGGCCGGGCTGCGGCAGTGGTTCGAGTCTGCCCTCGCCGATCGGCTGCCCGCGGCCACGCTGCTCTACTGGACCTGAGCTCGCGTCCGGGTACTGCCGCCGGTGACCTGTGACTGTCGAACTCGGTGGTGGTATGTGGCCCTCTGACGATCAGAGCGACCTCAGCTACCCCGAACGAGCCGTGCTCAAACCGATCCGATGGCAAGCACGTCCAGGTTTCCGCATCGGTCCCGGACCGGTCACGACATGGCATCTGATCAGCCTTGCTTCCTTGACAAAGGCGCTGGCCCAGGGGTGTGCTGAGGGCGCGCGACCGGCGAGGGCATCGGGCTCTCGGTGGCGGTCGCTCTCGTCCACAGGAGGCACAGTGTCGCGTCCCGAATCCGAAGCCGAGTACCTCGCCCGGATGGTCCCGCCCTCGGTGGCCGGGCTGTCGGGTCTGAGCCGGCGCTCCCTGTTCAAGACGGCGCTCGGCGCCGCGGCCGTCTTCGGTCTGCCCAGCGTGCTGGCCGGCTGCGGTGGGGACTCCGGCGGTGGTGGAGAGGGCGGAGCCGGTGGGGACTCCGGCGGCGGCGGGAGCGTCGGCGGCACCATCACCTGGGGCACCAACGAGAGCGGCACCACGTTCGCCAAGCAGTACGAGGCCCAGGCCGCCGACTTCGCGAAGAAGAACGCCGGCACCGAGGTGAAGATCAACGCCGCCGACCACGACACGTTCCAAACGAACATCAACAACTACCTGCAGGGCAACCCGGACGACGTCTTCACGTGGTTCGCGGGCTACCGGATGAAGTTCTTCGCCGCACGCGGGCTGATCGGCGACGTCAGCGACATCTGGCCCCTGGAGGGCATCGCGGAGTCGTTCAAGACCGCATCGACCGGCGACGACGGAAAGCAGTACTTCGCTCCCGTGTCGTACTACCCGTGGGCGATCTTCTACCGGAAGTCGGTCTGGGAGCAGAAGGGCTACGAGGTCCCGAAGACCCTCGACGAGCTCGAGGCGCTGGCCAAGCAGATGCAGGACGACAAGCTCATCCCCTTCGCCTTCGCCGACAAGGAGGGCTGGCCGGCGATGGGGACCTTCGACGCCCTCAACATGCGCATCAACGGCTACCAGTACCACGTCGACCTGATGGCCGGGAACAAGGCCTGGGACTCTCCCGAGACCAAGAAGGTGTTCGACACCTGGCGGATGCTGCTGCCGTACCACCAGCCGGACGCCCTGGGTCGCACCTGGCAGGAGGCGGCGCAGTCCCTGCAGCAGAAGAAGTCGGGCATGTTCCTCCTCGGCACCTTCATGAACGAGCAGTTCCCGGAGGCCGAGCGGGAGGACCTGGACTTCTTCACCTTCCCCGAGGTCGACCCTGCGATCGGCGCCGACGCGCTCGATGCGCCGATCGACGGGAGCTGCATGTCGGCGAACCCCAAGAACGAGGAGGGCGCGAAGGCGTTCCTGAAGTACCTCGCCTCACCGGACTCGCTCGCCGCCGCAGTCGCGTCGACCAAGCTGCCCTTCATCTCGGCCAACGCCAACGCCGACGAGAGCGCCTACACGTCGCTGCAGAAGAAGTCGGCGGAGCTGGTCAGCCAGCAGAAGAACATCGCCCAGTTCCTCGACCGGGACACCCGCCCGGACTTCGCGTCGACAGTCGTCATTCCCGCCTTCCAGACCTTCCTCAAGAACCCGGACGACATCGACGGACTGACGAAGAGCCTCGAGGAACAGAAGAAGTCGATCTTCGCCGGCTGAGCGCGCAGAGGAGCTCAGGCGAATGAGTACGACGAGCCCGACCCCGACGCCGGCCCGTCCGGCCCGCACCCGTACGGCGGAAGGGCCGGCCACCAAAGGCCGGCGGCGGCGGAAGATGAGCGTCGGCGACAAGATCGTGGTCGGCCTTATGGTGACCGTACCCACCCTGCTGGTCGTGCTGCTGATCTGGCTGCCGGCGCTGTCGTCGGTGCTGCTGGGCTTCACCCGATGGGAGGGCATCGGCGGCCTGGACACAATCCAGTGGATCGGCCTGACCAACTACAAGAACATCTTCACGATCTACCCACCGTTCTGGCCGGCGCTGCAGCACAACCTGCTCTTCCTGATCTTCCTGTTCTTGGTGAGTGCGTTCGGGATGTTCCTCGCTGTGCTGCTGGACAAGGAGATACGCGGGAGCCGCTTCTACCAGACGGCCTACTACCTGCCGGTCGTGCTGTCGCTGGCTCTCACCGGCTTCATCTGGCAGCTGCTGTACTCCCGGGACCAGGGGCTGATCAACGCGGTGACCGGTCTGACGATCGACTGGTACGGCGACCCCAAGTACAACCTGTGGGCGGTGATGGTCGCGACCGGGTGGCAGCACGCCGGCTACATCATGCTGCTCTACCTCGCCGGCCTCAAGTCGGTCGACCCGGCGCTGCGAGAGGCGGCGGCGGTCGACGGGGCGAGCCAGTCAGCGACCTTCTTCCGGGTGATCCTGCCCGTCCTACGACCGATCAACCTGATCGTGCTCGTAGTGACGATGATCACCTCGCTCCGGCTTTTCGACCTGGTCTGGGTCATCAACAAGGGGAGGAACGGACTGGAGCTAATCGCCGCTCTGGTCACGCAGAACATCATCGGCGAGGCCAGCCGGATCGGCTTCGGCTCGGCCCTAGCCACGATCATGCTGCTCATCTCGTCGGTGTTCGTGGTGATCTACCTCAACGTGGTGTTCCGGGAGGCGAAGCAGTGACCGCGACCACGACGGAAGACTCTCAGACGGCGCCGCGGTCCACCGCCGACCGGTTCGCCGGGGATCGTCGGCGACGGCTGACCGGACCGCGGGTCGTCCTGCAGGCGTTCCTGATCGTCACGGCGCTGTCCTGGCTGTTCCCGCTGGCCTGGGCTTTGTTCAACTCCTTCCGCGACTACAACTACACGGCGACCTACGGCTACGCCTCATTCGGCGGGTACACCCTGGCGAACTACCAGAGCGCGTGGGAGCGCGGTGGCTTCACCCAGACATTCCTGAACTCGGTGCTGATCACCGTGCCGGCGGTATTCCTCACCCTGCTGCTGGCCTCCAGCATCGCCTTCGTCCTGGCCCGGTTCAGCTTCAAGCTCAACCTGACCCTGCTCGGCGTCTTCCTGGCCGCGAACCTGTTGCCCCCACAGTCTCTGCTGATCCCGGTGTACCGGGCCTTCCGGGCGATCCCACTGCCGGAGTGGATCAGCGACTCCGGCACGATGCTCAACAGCTACATCGGCCTGGTCCTGATCAACACCGCGTTCCAGACCGGCTTCTGCGCCTTCGTACTCAGCAACTACATGAAGGCCCTGCCGCCCGAGTTGTACGAGTCGGCCCAGGTCGACGGCGCCAGCGTGTTCCGCCAGTGGTGGCAGATCACGCTGCCGCTGTGCCGGCCGGCCCTGGCCGCACTCGCGACGCTAGAGGTGACCTGGATCTACAACGAGTTCTTCTGGGCCACGGTCCTGATGAGCACCGGCGACAAGCTCCCCGTGACGAGCTCGCTCAACCTGCTGCGCGGCGAGTTCTTCGTGAACAACAACCTCGTCTC
>DATHBQ010000148.1:0-17044 GCA_035296105.1 Propionibacteriaceae bacterium
CTGCTCGGCCCGCCGGGCCTCCGCCGCTGCCCGCTTGGCCGCTCGCTCGCGCGCCGCCGCCGCCCGGGCTCGGGCCCGGGCCTCGGCCCGCGCCTTGGCCGCCGCCTCCGCCTTGGCCTTGGCGATGCGGGCCGCGATCCGCCTCTCCACCGACGAGCGTTCCTGCTGGAGCTGCGCGTACCGCGTCTTGTCCTCGGCCACGTCATCGGCCGCCGCCGCTCGCTGGACCTCCCGCTGCTCGAGCAGCGAGGCCACACCCGCCTGCTCGGCTGCCGCCCGGGCCTCCAGGGTCCTACGCAGCTTGAGGTTCTCGGCCGCAGCCTTGCGCTCCGCCGCTACCTGCTTCTCGAGGGCCGCCTGCCGGGCCTTGGCCGCCTCCAGCCTCCGCTGGATCTCGGTCAGCTCGACGATCTCGGCCTGAGCGGTGTCGAACATCGTCGTCGACCACTGCAGCCGCGTCTGCAGGTCTTCCGGCGAGCTCGTCCCGACGAGCAGGGCCACCGGCATCAGGTTGGACTGCTGCTGGTACTGGTCGCGGACCAGCCGACCGGCCATCGCCTCCTGAGCGTCGAGCGCCCGCTGGCCGGCCCGGACGGCAGCCTTGGCCTTGCGGAGGTCCTCCTGCGCCTTGCGCAGCCGGGCGGCCGCCGCGGTGTCACTGGCTTTCGCGACCGCGAGCTCGCTCTGGGTCTTACGCAGCTCGGCCTCGGCCAGGTCCAGCTGGGCCTGGGTGCGCGCGACCTGGATGCCGGCCTTTCTCAGGGCGGCGGAGGACTCGCTCAGCTCGTGCTTGGTCTGATTGATCTGCTTGGCGATCTGCTTGCGCCGGTCGGACAGGTCGTCCGCGGTCGCCGGGGTGAGCAGGGTCAGCCACACGGCGGAGGCGAGTGACACGATCAGCGCCACCAGCAACCCGCGACGTAGCCGGCGTCGACCGCGAGTTCGGTATTCGGTTGTGCCCAAGGACGCGGACTGAGTCGTCGAGGCACGACGTCTGACCAGCCCGGCGAAGCGACCACTCGCCTTCGGTGCTTCGCTGTCGTCCGGAACGTCCTTGCGGACGTGGGGAAGGTCCGGAACCACAGCTTTCCCATCCCATCTTCGGTTGTCGAAGCCGGTGGGGCGAGGGGAGAGACGACGGTCGGCGGCGGAAGTCCGAGCATCGGACGTGGGCCGGCGCCAGATGTCGTCCGTTGCCCCTCGGCCGTACCAGCGTCGGCATGATAGGCAGACCCGCGAGCCGCCTGGCAAGCAGAAACGGCGTGATTGTTGTGACTAATGTTCCAGTTGTGACTGAAGTCTCAAGTCACCCTTGAGGTTTGGTGTTACAAAGTGACACGATTGTGACCGATGTGACTAGACGCGGAGGTAACGCCGTGTCGTCACCACAGTCGGGATCACGGCGAGCACGACCCCGACCGCCAAGATGGCCAGCATCGCCAGGCCGGTATGTCGCCAGCCGATCCAGGCCACGAACCGGATCGACTCCCGCACTCCCCGGATGATCCAGACGTAGACCCCGGTCGCCAGAGTGATGCAGGCCAGGGCGACGCCGATCAGGGCGGAGATCACCGCCTCGAGCAGGAACGGCACGGTGATGTAGAAGTTGCTCGCCCCGACCAGGCGCATGATGCCGATCTCGCGGCGCCGGGCGAAGGTGGCCAGCCGGATCGTGTTGCCGATCTGCAGCGCTGAGGCCAGCAGGAGCAGGACGGACGCGCCGGCCGTCGACCACTGCAGGACGTTCAGCGCGCGGAAGAACGGGTCGAGCAGCTGGTGCAGGTCCTGGACCTTCTGCACGCCCTTCAGCCCGACCACCGAGCTGACCACGCCCTGGTACTCCTCCGGGTTGCGCAGCTTGACCCGGAACGACTCCTGCATCTGGTCGATCTCCAGCGAGTCCTGGATCGGGCTGCCCTCGTACGCCCGCTGGAACTCCTCCCAGGCCTCTTCCTTGGTCTCGAAGTAGATGCCCTCCGGGGCGACCTCGGGATTGGACTCGAGGGTGGCGCGGATGACGTCCTTCTGCGCCGGCGTGACGTCCTGGCCCGGCTCGCAGTTGTCCCCGCGGGTGTCCTTGGTGCACAGGAAGATCGAGATCTCGATCTTGTCGTACCAGCGGCCCTTCATCAGGTCGACCTGCTGGCTGGCCAGCAGGCCGGCACCGAACAGGGACAGCGACACCCACATGGTCATGATCACGGCCAGGGTCATGGTCAGGTTCTGACGCAGCCCGGCCCGGGTCTCGGACAGGATGTGGCGGAAACGCATTCAGACTTCCTCGTCGGTCACGGAAGTAGGGACGGTCGCACGGGCGCGCGCCCGTGTGTTGTTGGCGCGCCGCGGGGGGTCCAAGGGGAGTCGTCCCCCCGTGCCCTGAGAACGGTCACTGGTATCCGTAGACACCCCGGCTCTGGTCGCGGACCAGTCCTCCGTCGTCGAGCTCGATCACCCGCTTGCGCATCTGGTCGACGATCGTCGAGTCGTGGGTGGCCATCAGGACCGTGGTGTCGGCCCGGTTGATCCGGTCCAGCAGCTTCATGATCCCCACGCTGGTGGTCGGGTCCAGGTTCCCGGTGGGCTCGTCGGCGATCAGGATCATCGGTCGGTTGACGAAGGCACGGGCGATGGCGACACGCTGCTGCTCACCGCCGGACAGCTCCTCGGGCAGCCGTTCGCCCTTGCCGTCCAGGCCGACCAGCTCGAGCACCTCGGGCACCACCCGACGGATGGTCGACGCCGGCTTGCCGATCACCTGCAGCGCGAACGCCACGTTCTCGGTGACCGTCTTGTTGGGCAGCAGACGGAAGTCCTGGAAGACGGTGCCGATCTGGCGACGCATCGCCGGGATCTTCCAGCTGTGCAGCTTGTTGAGCTCGCGGCCGGCGACGAAGACCCGACCCTTGGTCGGCCGCTGCTCGCGCAGGATCAACCGGAGGAACGTCGACTTGCCCGAGCCGGACGCACCGACCAGGAAGACGAACTCGCCCTTGTCGATGTCGACGTTGATGTCCTCGAGGGCCGCGCGACGCTGGCCATCGTAGATCTTGCTGACGTTCTCGAATCGGATCACGTTGCGGTGGCGGCCGGGTAGACAGTTCCGACGTCACTCCCTGCGTACGTCAGACGGCCGAGGACGAGTCTAAGGGAGTTCCGGCGACATGCCATGTTTCGACGCCCCTGCGGCTCGGCGACCGGCTAGGCCGACGCCACCGCGGAGGTCCGGCGCCAACGGATCCCGGACTCGATGAACCCGTCGATGTCACCGTCGAAGACCGCATCCGGGGAGGACGTCTCGTACTCGGTGCGCAGGTCCTTGACCATCTGGTACGGGTGCAGCACGTAGGACCGCATCTGCGAGCCCCAGCTGTTGCCGCCATCGCCCTTCAGCGCGTTCATCTCCGTCTCGCGGTCCTGCCGAGCCCTCTCCAGCAGTCTCGACTGCAGCACCCGCAGCGCGGCCGCCTTGTTCTGCAGCTGGGACTTCTCGTTCTGGCACGACACCACGATGCCGGTCGGCAGGTGGGTGATCCGCACGGCCGAGTCGGTCGTGTTGACGCTCTGCCCGCCGGGGCCCGAGGAGCGGAACACGTCGATCCGCAGGTCGGACTCCGGGATGTCGATGTGGTCGGTTGCCTCGGTCACCGGCAGCACCTCTACCCCGGCGAACGAGGTCTGCCGCCGCCCCTGGTTGTCGAACGGGGAGATCCGGACCAGCCGGTGGGTGCCCTGCTCGACCGAGAGCGTGCCGTACGCGAACGGCGCCTTGACCTGGAACGTCGCCGACTTGATGCCGGCCTCCTCGGCGTAGGAGGTGTCGTAGACCTCGGTGGAGTAGTTGTGCCGCTCCGCCCAGCGCAGGTACATCCGCAGCAGCATCGCCGCGAAGTCGGCCGCATCCACCCCGCCCGCCTCCGACCGGATGGTCACCAGGGCCTCGCGCTCGTCGTACTCCCCCGCCAGCAGCGTGCGGACCTCGAGCGCCTCGATCGCCTGCTGCAGCGCCCCGAGCTCTGTCTCGGCATCGGCCAGGGCGGCGGCGTCGGCCTCCTCCTGAGCGAGCTCGAACATGATGGCCAGGTCGTCCAGCCGGGAGCGCAGGTTCACCACGCGGTCGACGTCGGTCTGCAGCACCGACAGCCGGGAGGTGACCTGCTGGGCGTTGTCCGGGTTGTCCCAAAGGTCCGGCGCGGCGACCGCCTGTTCCAGCTCGGCGATCTCGGCCCGCTTGCGCTCAGGGTCGACGACGGCCTCGATCGAGCGCAACGCCTGGTCGAGGTCGCTCAGCGCAGTCGCAATGTCCGGTCCAGCCACAACCGTCCACTCTACTGACCTTCGACGAGGTGGCGCTCAGTCGCGCTCATCGAAGGTCAGCTCCTCGATCCGGACGAACCGGTCCTCGCCGCGGGCCCGGCGCTCGGGCCAGTCCCGCACCCAGATCACCGCGAACGCGGCCAGCGAGCAGATCAGCGCGATCACCGGGCCGAGCACGAACAGCCAGACTGTGACCAGACCGGCGATGTCCAGCCCGGCCACCAGCAGCCCGTTGCCCGGGGTGAGCCGACCGTGCCGGGCCCGCACCGCCGCGTACGCCACCCAGGGCACCATGGCCAGCAGCGTGATCACCCAGGCGAAGACCGACAGGCCGCCGTCAAACGCGCCGGAGACCAGCCGGACCATGGCCATCAGGCTGACCAGTCCGGTCAACGCGCCGAGGCCGAGGGCGAGGTTCTTGTTGAGCATCGCGGGCCACGGTAGTCCAAAGTCCGCCGGAAGGCGCCGGCCGCGCGGCAAGGTGTCACGCTGCCCTGGTCGCCCGGACCTCCGACCCTCGTTCGGCCCGGTGGACCTCAACCCGACCGAACCGCGACGCCTCGAGCCGACGGCGGACCGTCGCCAAGGCCTCGGTGGGATCCCCCGGGGCGGGGCCGTACAAGACGTGCAACCGCCCGCCCGGCCGCAGTGCCCGGTGCAGCAGGTCCAGCTCGGCTTGCGCCGGGCCGGTCCAGAACAGGTTGACGTTGACGCTGAACGCCAGGTCGAACGAGTTCTCCGGTACCGCCAGGTCGGCCAGGGCGCAGCACCGCAGCTCCAGCCGGCCGGCGTCGATGCAGGCCTGGTTACGCCTCGCCGCCCGCTCGACCGCCAGGGTCGATCGGTCGATGCCGAGCAGGGAGCCGTGGGTCAGTCGGCGGCAGACCAGCTCGGCCGCGGCGCCGGGGCCGCTGCCGATCTCCAGCACCCGGGCGTCCGGACGGAGGTCGAGCCGGTCCACCGCCCAGGCCACCCGGTCCGGGATCGCCAACCCGGCCACCAGCACCCCCTGCTCGTATAAAGTGGGCGGCTGCCCGACGCTTCGCCGCCGGGTGAGGGAGCATAGCTCAGCTGGTTAGAGCGTCTGTCTTACAAACAGGAGGCCGGGGGTTCGAGCCCCTCTGCTCCCACCGTCGTGAGGATGCCGTTCGTGATCGATTCCACCGCACCCGTCCAGACCGGGTACGCCCCGGTCAACGGCCTGCAGATGTACTACGAGATCCACGGATCCGGGGGTACGCCGCTGCTGCTGCTGCACGGTGGGCTGTTCAACATCGACCTCCAGTTCGGCCCCCTGCTGCCCGGTCTGGCCGCCGGTAGGCAGGTCATCGCCACCGACTTCCAGGGGCACGGCCGCACCAACGATCTCGACCGACCGCTGGCCTCGGCCGACCTGGCCTCGGACGTGATCGGCCTGCTGCGGCACCTCGAGGTGCCGCAGGTCGACGTGTTCGGCTTCAGCGTCGGCGGCGCCGTCGGGCTGCACCTGGCCATCCGGAACCCGGAGGTGGTGCGGAAGCTGGTCGTGTCCTCGGTGTCCTTCCACCCGGACGGAGACCGTGCGGAGAACACCGACGCGGTGGCCGAGATGACCGTCGACATGATCGCCGGCACCCCGATGGAGGCCGAGTACCGGGCCAAGTCGCCCCACCCGGACGGGCTGCAGGGGCTACTGGACAAGCTGGGCAGCTACGACAAGGGCTTTCGCGGCTGGTCCGAGGACGACATCCGCGGCATCGCGGCGCCCACCCTGATGACCGTGGGCGACTGCGACGCGGTGAAGCTGGAGCACGCGGTGCGCTTCCTGCAGCTGCGCGGGGGCGACGTCAACGGCGACTTCGACGGCGTACCCGCGTCGCAGCTGGCGGTCTTCCCCGGCACCACGCACTTCTTCGGGCTGGCTCGCACCAACCTGGTCACCGACGTCGTGACGACCTTCCTCGACGCTCCGCTGCCGGAGGTCTGAGCCGCTCACCGCGCGCTCCCGTGTGCCGTTGGCGCCACGGAAGTTCAGGGGGTCGTCCCCCTTGCTGAGGATCAGCTATCGGCGTTCGGCCAGCAGCACCGGGATCAACCGCTCGGTCCGCTGCTGGTACTCCGCGTACGGCGGGTAGGCCGCCACGGCCCGGTCCCACCACTCCTGGCGCTCCTCGCCCTCCAGCTCGCGGGCGACGGCGTCGAACGGCTCGGGCCCGTCCTGCACCATCAGCTGGTCCGGGTAGGCCTTGAGGTTGTGGTACCAGGACGGGTGCGTCGGGGCGCCGCCCTGCGAGGCCACCATCGCGTAGGCACCGTTGTGCTCCACCCGCATCAGGGCGAACTTGCGGAGCTTGCCGCTCTTGGCCCCACGGGTGGTGAAGATCGCGATCGGCAGCCCGGTGTCGCGCAGGGTGTTGGCCTCGCGACCGCCGGTGGCCTCGTACCGCTCCACCTGCTCGCGCACCCAATCGGCGGTGCTGGGCTCGTACTCTCCGGCTAAAGGCACAGACCCAGGTTAAGCAGCCAGCCGATCGAGCACGGGAGCGAGGTCCCGAGGTTCGCCGATCCCGTTGACCGTCTGCCAGGTGACCAGGCCCTCGGCATCCAGCACGAAGGTGCCGCGGAGGGCACATCCCGCCCCGGCGTCGAAGACCCCGTACGCGCTGGCGATCCCACCGTGCGGCCAGTGGTCACTGAGCAGGTCGAAGTCGATTTCCTCGGCGTCAGCATACGCGCGGAGGGTGAACATCGAGTCGCAGGAGACGGCCAGCACCCGGGCACCGGCGGCGGTGAAGCGGTCGTGGTCGTCCCGGATCGCCGCCAGCTCTCCGCGGCAGATGCCGGAGAACGCCCACGGGTAGAAGACGACGACCACCGGCCCGCCCTGCAGCTCGGTCAGGGTGATGGACTCCCCGTGCTGGTTGCGGGCGGTGAAGTCGGGAGCCGGGTGACCGACTCCGGTCACCGCCGGACTCCGCGGGGCCGGACCAGCTTGGTGGCCGACCAGTTGGGCGAGATGGTCGCACTGGTGGTCAGGGCGAGCCCGGCCGCAACCGCCGCCTCGGCGATGTCAGCGGCGTCGATGTAGCCGCTCCGTCCCACCTTGGGGGTCATCAGCCAGATGTGGCCGGAGTCGGTGAGGTCGGTCAACGCCTCCATCAGACCGTCGCCGAGGTCGCCGTCCTCGTCGCGCCACCACAGCAGCACCAGGTCGACGGCCTCGACGGCGTCCTCCACCATCTCGCCGTCGATCGCGTCCTCGATCGTGACCCGCACGTCATCGTCCGCGTCGTTGTCCCAGCCGAGCTCCTGCACCACCAGGCCGGGCGACAGTCCCAGCTTCTGCGCGAGGCTCCGCGGCTCCCCCGCACCTACTGTCGAACTCAACTACTCAACTCCGCACTCTTCGCGGCCAATGCTGGCCGTATTTTGTTCCAGACCAACCCGCTTGGGGGCAAGCCTGCCAGAGGTCCCCGGCCCACGTAACCCCATCGGGCCTGATCGGACCATTCTTGGGCCAACCCGGCTGGAAGTCCTAAAGCGACGCCCAGCCGGATCACACTGCCGTGCCGTTGGCACAGGTGACAGGATGGAGAGGCACGAAAGCGCGACCTTGCCCCGCCGGCACATCCCCGCTGGCCGAGATACAGGAGGTGTTGCATGGCTACGCCGGGACCCCGTCCAGCCATCACTGCCGAAGGCCTGCCCAGTCAGGTGCCGGACATCGACCCCGAGGAGACCGGCGACTGGCTGGAGTCCCTGGACGGCCTGCTGGACGACAAGGGCAAGAACCGGGCACGGTTCATCATGCTGCAGCTGCTGGCCCGGGCGCGCGAGCGCCAGGTCGGCCTGCCGGCCCTGCGCAGCAGCGACTACATCAACACAATCCCGCCGGAGTCCGAGCCGTGGTTCCCGGGCGATGAGCACATCGAGCGACGGATTCGCGCCTACATCCGCTGGAACGCCGCGATCATGGTCAGCAAGGCCAACCGGAAGGGTCTCGAGGTCGGCGGCCACATCGCCACCTACCAGAGCGCGGCCAGCCTGTACGAGGTCGGCTTCAACCACTTCTTCCGCGGCAAGGACCATCCGGGCGGCGGCGACCACGTCTTCATCCAGGGCCACGCCTCCCCCGGCATCTACGCCCGGGCCTACCTCGAGGGTCGGCTGACCGCCGACCACCTCGACGGCTTCCGCCAGGAGGTGTCCCGCGGCCAGGGGAACGGCCTCTCGTCCTACCCGCACCCGCGGTGGATGCCGACCTTCTGGGAGTTCCCGACCGTCTCGATGGGACTGACCGGGATCAACTCGATCTACCAGGCCCGGTTCAACCGGTACCTGCAGAACCGCGGCATCACGGACACCTCGCAGCAGCGGGTCTGGGCCTTCCTCGGTGACGGTGAGATGGGTGAGCCGGAGTCCCTCGGCGCCATCGGACTGGCCGCCCGCGAGGAGCTGGACAACCTCACCTGGGTGATCAACTGCAACCTGCAGCAGCTGGACGGCCCGGTGCGCGGCAACGGCAAGATCGTCCAGGAGCTGGAGTCGATCTTCCTCGGCGCCGGCTGGCGGGTGATCAAGGTGCTGTGGGGCCGGGACTGGGACCCGCTGCTGGCCGCCGACAAGTCCGGCGCGCTGGTCAACAAGATGAACACCACGCCGGACGGGCAGTTCCAGACCTACCTGGTCGAGGACGGCGCCTACATCCGCAACAACTTCTTCGCCGATCCTCGGCTGCAGAGGATGGTCGCCAACATGAGCGACGAGGAGATCAAGGTCCTCTCCCGCGGCGGCCACGACTACCGCAAGGTGTACGCGGCGTTCAAGGCGGCGAGCGAGCACGTCGGCCAGCCGACGGTGATCCTGGCCCAGACCGTCAAGGGCTGGACCATCGACGCCCTGGAGGGCAAGAACGCCACCCACCAGATGAAGAAGCTGACGGTCAACGACCTCAAGGCGTTCCGGGACCGGCTCTACCTGGAGATCCCCGACAGTCAGCTCGAGGATGCGTACAACCCGCCCTACTACCACCCGGGACAGGACAACGAGGAGATCCAGTACCTGCAGGAGCGGCGACGAGCGCTCGGCGGCTACGTGCCCGAGCGACGGGTCAAGCCGACGATCATCAAGCTGCCCGGCGACGAGGTGTACGCGCCGATGATGGAGCCGGTCGGCGAGAAGACCAAGGTGGCCACCACCCAGGCCTTCGTCCGGCTGCTCCGGGACCTGATGCGGGACAAGGAGATCGGGCACCGGATCGTGCCGGTCGCACCCGACGAGTTCCGGACCTTCGGCATGGACTCGATGTTCCCTACGGCGAAGATCTACAACCCGCACGGCCAGATCTACGAGTCGGTCGATCGCAAGCTCCTGCTGTCGTGGAAGGAGTCGGAGAAGGGCCAGCTGCTGCACGAGGGCATCTCCGAAGCCGGGGCGATGGGGTCGACCATCGCGGCTGGGGCGGCGTACGCGATGCACGGCGAGCCGATGATCCCGGTCTACATCTTCTACTCGATGTTCGGCTTCCAGCGGACCGGCGACTCGATCTGGGCGATGGCCGACCAGCTGGCCCGCGGCTTCCTGATCGGCGCGACGGCCGGCCGGACCACGCTGACCGGCGAGGGGCTGCAGCACGCCGACGGGCACTCACCGCTGCTCGCCAGCACCAACCCGGCGGTGGTGCACTACGACCCGGCGTTCGCGTACGAGATCGGACACATCGTCAAGGACGGCCTGCGCCGGATGTACGGCCACGAGGACCCGGACCACCCGGACGGCGAGGACCTGATCTACTACCTGACGGTCTACAACGAGCCGGTCGCCCAGCCCGGTGCGCCGGACCACTTGGACGTCGAGGGCCTGCTGAAGGGCATGTACCGCTATGCGTACTCCAGCCTGGACGGCGACCGGCCGCGGGCCCAGGTGCTGGCTTCCGGCGTGGCGATGACCGCCGCGCTGAAGGCCCAGCGCATCCTGGCGGACGAGTGGGGCGTGGCGGCCGACGTGTGGTCGGTGACGTCGTGGAACGAGCTGCGCCGGGAGGCGGTGGAGGTCGAGCACTGGAACCTGACCCATCCGGGCGAGGAGCGCCGCTGGCCGTACCTCACCCAGGCGCTGCACGAGGCCGAAGGTCCGGTGGTAGCGGTCAGCGACTACATGCGGGCGGTGCAGGACCAGATCGCGCCGTGGGTGCGGCACTCCTGGAACTCGCTGGGGACCGACGGGTTCGGTCTCGCCGACACCCGGGCGGCGGCCCGTCGCCACTTCCTGGTCGACGCCGAGTCCATCGTGGTCGCGACCCTGCAGAGCCTGGCTCGGGACGGCGCGTACGACGCGAATGCCGCTCGTCAGGCGTTCGACCGCTACCAGCTCGGTGACCCGACGTCGGTGGCCGGCGTGGCCCAGGAGGGCGCGGGCGCCTGACTGTTCGGTCGGCCCGCTCGCACCCGGTCCCGCGCTCGAGCTTTCGATCTTCCTCGCTCGCTCGCGGACAGTGGCTGAAGCGGCGACCTCCCAGTGGTCCGCTCGCTCGGTCGTCCAGATCGAACCGCGCGAGACCTTACCGACGCTCGCGGACTAGCGACTTCTGGTCAGAGCGGTCGACGCGTCGGCGACGGACTGGCGGTTGCCGGCGATCTGCCAGCGGACGCCGTCGACCGGGAACTCCTCGGCGACCCCGCCGGCCCCGGTCACCAGGGCGGCCCCGGGTACCCAGTCCCAGGGGTTGAGGTTGGCCTGCAGGAAGATGCCGACCCGCCCGCTGGCCACCCCGGCCAGGTCGACCGACGCCGACCCGAGCATGCGCACTGTCGCGGCGCACGACGTCACCGCCCGCCAGGAGGAGAGCCGGTCGTGCTCGTCCAGGTGCCGAGGGTGGAAGTAGGTCGCCACCGAGACCTCGGCCAGCGGCCGGTCGGTCAGCTCGGTCAGGGGCACTCCGTTGAGCGTCGTCGGGGCGTCCCGGCCGCCGACCCACAGCTCGTCCCGTGGCGGGAAGTAGACGGCGCCGACCAGCGGCCCCTCGGCGTCGGCCAGCCCCACCGCCGAGCACCAGTAGGGCAGGCCGGACAGGAAGTTGTAGGTGCCGTCCACCGGGTCGATGTACCAGGTCCGGTCCTGTCCCGGGCGGCGGGCACCCTCCTCACCCACGAGCCCGTCGTCGGCGCGGTGCTCGACCAGCCGGGCAGTGATCATCTCCTCCGCCGCGTGGTCGGCCGCCGACACCACGTCGGAGATGGAGCTCTTGTACTCGGTCTCCAGACCCTCGGCGAGCATGGACGCCGCCAGCTGCCCCGCCTCTCGAGCGAGCTCCGCCGCCAGGCTGATGTCGTCCACGGGCCCGACCCTACTTGGCGGCTCGCGCTCCCTGCTCCGAGTTGTCAGCGGGGGTGGCCGCTCTGGCGACCACCCACGCTGACAAGTCCGGGATCAGGAGGTGCGGGCCAGGGCCAGCCAGGTATCGACCACGGTGTCGGGGTTCAGCGACATCGACTCGATGCCCTCGTCGAGCAGCCACCGGGCCAGGTCGGGATGGTCGCTCGGCCCCTGGCCGCAGATGCCGACGTACTTGCCGCGGGCCTTGCAGGCCCGGATCGCCGCGCTGATCATGAACTTCACCGCCGGGTCCCGTTCGTCGAACCCGGCGGCGACAAGACCGGAATCCCGGTCCAGGCCGAGGGTCAGCTGGGTCATGTCGTTCGAGCCGATGGAGAACCCGTCGAAGTGGTCCAGGAACGCATCCGCGATCACGGCGTTCGACGGCAGCTCGCACATCATCACCACCTGCAGGCCGTTCTCACCGCGCCGCAGCCCGTTCTCGCCGAGCAGCGCGACCACTCCCTCGGCCTCGGCCAGGGTGCGCACGAACGGAATCATGATCCGCACGTTGGTCAACCCCATGTCGTCCCGGACGAACCGCAGGGCCTCGCACTCCATCGCGAAGCAGTCGGCGAAGTCCGGCGACAGGTACCGCGACGCGCCGCGGTAGCCGATCATCGGGTTCTCCTCGTGCGGCTCGTAGCGCTCGCCGCCGACCAGGTTGGCGTACTCGTTGGACTTGAAGTCGCTCATCCGCACGATCACCGGGTGCGGCGCGAACGCCGCCGCGAGCATCGACACCCCCTCGGCGACCCGCTGCACGAAGAACTCCCGTGGACCGGGGTACGCAGCGATGGTCTCGGCGATCTGGTCCCGGAGCGGGCCGTCCAGGGTGTCGAGCTCCAGCAGCGCCTTGGGATGGATGCCGATCTGCCGGTTGATGATGAACTCGAGCCGGGCCAGCCCGACCCCGGCGTTGGGCAGCCGGGAGAAGGCGAAGGCCTGGTCCGGGGTGCCGACGTTCATCATGATCTTGACGTCGAGCTCGGGCATGGTCGCCAGCTCGGTCTCCGTCACCGTGAAGTCCAGCCGTCCGGCGTAGACGTAGCCGGTGTCCCCCTCGGCGCAGGAGACGGTGACCGGCCGGCCCTCGGACAGCGTCCGGGTTGCCTGACCGGTGCCGACCACCGCCGGGATGCCGAGCTCGCGGGCGATGATCGCGGCGTGACAGGTCCGGCCGCCGCGGTTGGTGACGATGGCCGCGGCCCGCTTCATGATCGGTTCCCAGTCGGGGTCGGTCATGTCGGCGACCAGCACCTCACCGGGCCGGAACGCGGCCATCTCCTCCGGTGAGGTGAGCACCCGGACCTCGCCGGCGCCGATCTTCTGGCCGATAGCCCGACCTTCGACCACCACCTCGCCGCGCTCGCTCAGCCGGAACCGAGTGGTGGATCCCGCGGCCTGGCGCGACTTCACCGTCTCGGGCCGGGCCTGCAGGATGTAGAGCTCGCCGTCCCGTCCGTCCAGGCCCCACTCGATGTCCATCGGCCGCCCGTAGTGCGCCTCGATGGTCAGCGCGTGCCGAGCCAGCGCCTCGACCTGGGCATCGGTCAGGCTCAGCCGCCGCTGGTCCGCCGGCTCCACCGGCACGAACTCCGTTGTCCGCCCCACCTCTGATCGCTGCGTGTAGACCATCTTGGTCGCCTTGGCGCCCACCCCGCGCTTGAGGATTGCCGGCCGGCCGGCCCGCAGCGCCGGCTTGTAGACGTAGAACTCGTCCGGGTTGACCGCGCCCTGCACCACACCCTCCCCCAGCCCGTACGCGGAGGTGAGAAACACGGCGTCGTCGAATCCGGACTCGGTGTCCATGGTGAACATCACCCCGGACGCCCCGAGGTCGGAGCGGACCATCCGCTGGACCCCGGCCGACAGGGCCACCGTCTCGTGCGCGAACGCGTGGTGCACCCGGTAGGCGATGGCCCGGTCGTTGTAGAGCGACGCGAACACCTCGCGGACCGCCCGGAGCACGGCATCGATGCCGCGGACGTTGAGGAACGTCTCCTGCTGCCCGGCGAACGACGCGTCGGGCAGGTCCTCCGCCGTCGCGGAGGAGCGCACGGCGAAGGACAGCGCGGCGTCGTCGCCGGCCAGGCTGGCGTACGCGGACCGGATGTCGGCCTCCAGGTCGGCCGGGAACGGCTGCTCCATGATCGCGGTCCGGACCCGCTGTCCGACCTCGGCCAGCCGGCGTACGTCGTCGGTGTCGAGGCCGTCCAGCACCGCGGCGATCCTCATCGCCAGCCCGGTCTCGCCCAGGAAGCGGCGGTAGGCGTCCGCGGTGGTGGCGAAGCCGTCGGGCACCCGCACTCCGGCGGAGGACAGGTTCGCGATCATCTCGCCGAGCGAGGCGTTCTTGCCGCCGACCTGCTCCAGGTCGGCCAGACCGAGATCGGCGAACCAGACCACGTTGCTCATGTGGGCCTCCTGGGGGTGAGCTGCTGCAGGATCACGGTCGACATCTCCTCCACCGAGCGGGTGGCGGAGTTGACCAAGGGGATGCGGTGGGTGCGGTAGAGGGCCTCGGCCTCGCGGAGCTCGAAGCTGCACTGCTCGAGGGAGGCGTAGCGGGAGTTGGGCCGGCGCTGCTGCCGGACCTCGCTGAGCCGGCCGGGCGTTGTGGTCAGGCCGAACAGGCGGTCGCCCAGCCCGGCCACCGGCCGGGGCAGTCCGCGGCTGTCGAAGTCCTCCTCGACCAGCGGATAGTTGGCGACGAAGATGCCGTGCTGCAGGGCCAGGTACATGGTTGTCGGCGTCTTGCCGCACCGGGAGGGGCCGAGCAGGATCACGTCGGCCTTGTCCAGGGCCCGCATGCTCTGGCCGTCGTCGTGCTCGATGGCGTACTCGACGGCCGCCATCCGCTGGTTGTAGCGCTGGACGTCGCCCATCCCGTGCAGCCGGGCAGCGACCCGCATCCCGGGAACGCCAAGGATCTGCTCGACCCGGGACATGTGCAGGTCGAAGAAGTCGATCAACGGGCAGACCGACCTGTGCAGCTCCTCGCGGATCTCGGTCAGCGCGGTGGTGGAGAAGGCCAGCGGCGTGACCGGCCCGGCGGCCGCCGCATCGAGGATCTCGACCACCTTGCGGGCCTCCTCCACCGAGGAGATGAACGGGATCAGCCGGCGCTCGAACCGCATGTCCGGGAACTGGATCAGCAGCGCGTTGCCCATGGTCTCCGCGCTGATCCCGGTGCTGTCGGAGAGGAAGAAGACGGGGACGACCCGCGGTTCGCTGCCGGCCGGCGGGTGATCCTCGGAAGTGGCCGTCATCGTCCCTCCTGGTCCTGCGGCGGCGTTGCCAAGGCTAAACCAGTGGGGCCGGTGGTATCAGTGCTGGCGATGTCAGTTCGTGACGAGAACGCCTACTTCTTCGTCCCGGTCCACTCCAGCAGCCGGTCCACCTGCCAGGTGTTGACCACCCGCTCCGGGTCCAGGCCGAGGTTCTCGGCCCGCTCGCAGCCATAGATCTGGAACTCGAGCTGCCCGGGGGCATGGGCGTCGGTGTCGATGGAGAAGAGGCACCCCATGTCGATGGCCAGCTGCAGCAGCTCGTCCGGCGGGTCGCGGCGCTCGGGCCGGGAGTTGATCTCCACCGCGACGTCGAACGTCCGGCAGGCCTCGAACACCACCTCGGCGTCGAAAGTCGACGGCGGTCGGGTGCCGCGCTCGCCCTCGATCAGCCGGCCGGTGCAGTGCCCAAGGATGTTGGTCTGCTTGTGCGCGACACCCCGCACCATCCGGTGGGTCATGGTCTCGGAGTCCGAGCGCAGCTTGGAGTGCACGCTGGCCACCACCACGTCCATCCGCCCCAGCAGCTCGTTGGTCTGGTCGAGTCCGCCGTCCTCCAGGATGTCGACCTCGATCCCCTGCAGGCAGCGGAACGGCACCATGGCTGAGTTGAGGTCCTCGACGACCTCGATCTGCTCGCGCAGCCGCTCGACGCTAAGCCCGCGGGCGACGGTGAGCCGCGGCGAGTGGTCGGTGATGGCGCAGTACTCGTGGCCCAGGTCGCGGGCGACCGCCATCATCTCCTCCAGCGGGCTGCCTCCGTCGGACCAGGTCGAGTGGGTGTGCAGGTCACCCTTCACGGCGGCGCGCACGCCCAGCCCACCGGCAACCAGCGGCTGCTTCTCGTCGCGCAGCCGCTGCAGATACTCCGGCACCTCACCGGCCACCGCCTGGCTGATCACGAGCGCGGTCTTGGGCCCGACCCCGGGCACCTTGTTCCAGGTCCGCTCCCGGGTGTGCTCGGCCCGCTCCGCCTCGCTCATCCGCTCGATCACGTCCGCCGCGCCACGGTAGGCCCGGACCCGGTAGGTGTCGGCCCGCGACCGCTCCAGCAGGAAGCCGATCTCCCGCAGCGCGCTGACCGGGTTCACGGCCGCTCCACCCGGTGCGGCCGGGGCTTCAGCGCCACCGACGGCAGCGGCGGCGCCTCCATCACCCGCTCGGCACGGTCCACCACCGGTGGGAAGCGCGGGTCCCGACCGGCCCACGCCTCGCGGTAGCCCACCACCTCGTCATGGCTGCGACCGATGAAGTTCCACCACATCACGATCTCCTCGGCGAACGGCTCGCCCCCGAGCAGCAGAATCCGCCCGCCCCCTTCGCTGGCCAGGGTCATCCCGGTCCGGCCGGGACCGAGGTAGAGGAGCTGGTCCAGCCCCACGTCGGCGCCGTCGACGGACACCTGCCCCTCGACCACGAAGACGCCGTGCTCCCAAGCCGCGTCGAGGTCAAGGGTCGCCGTCCGGCCCGGTCCGAGCACCAGGTCGGCCCCGCCGATCGGTGAGTGCACGGTGGCCGGGGACCGGACCCCGTTCAGCCGACCCAGCAGCACGGTCCCGCGTACGCCGTCCGCCAGTCCGGCGAACAGCTCGGGCAGGTCGGCGTACGCCGCGAAGTCCGGCGGCATGTCGCGTACGCCGTCAGGCAGGGCCACCCAGAGCTGTACGCCGTGCAGCCGCGGCGGACGGTCGGGCCGGGAGATCTCGCTGTGCACGATGCCGCGGCCGGCGGTCATCAGGTTGAGCTCGCCGGGCCGGACCAGGGCCTGCGAACCCAGGCTGTCCAGATGCTCGACCGCGCCCTCCAGCAGCCAGCTCACCGTCTGCAGACCGGTGTGCGGATGGGCCCAAACCTGCATGCCGAGCCGGTCGCCGAGGTCCTCGGGCCCGTAGTGGTCGAGGAAGCACCAGACCCCGATCATCCGCACCTGGCGGTCCGGCAGGGCCCGCATCACCTCGGTGGTCTTGCCCAGCGGCACCCGACGTCCGGTGATCAACAGCTGCTCGGCGCCGACGGTCCGAGGAGCACCCACCCGCTGCTCGCGGGGGCGGGTATCAAGATCACTCACGTCCGCGCTAGCCCCTGTT